>CAYOIB010000099.1:0-8362 GCA_964403935.1 uncultured Puniceicoccaceae bacterium
CTTCTTTGTGGCCTTCTTTTCAGAGGTCACCGACCTGGGAGAAGCTCTCTTTCGACTTTTGGTTTTTGATTCTTGACTCTCGGGCTTTCCGCCCTCCGACCGCTTGAGACCTTTAGCCTTCTCGACGCTTTTCTTGAGATAGTCCATGAGGTCAACAACTGTCCCCTCCTCATCCTCCTCTTTCGCTTCCGCCGCTTCCTTATCTTCAGGCGGCTTGCTGGCGGAAAGCTCCCCTCGCTTCACCTTGTCCTCGATGTAAGCCAACAGCTGGGTCCGGTACTCGTCCTGGAACTTGGCTGGTTCCCAGTCCGTTGTCATACTTTCCACCAGCTGGACGGCCATATCGATCTCACGTTGGCTCATCTTCACTGAACGACTCTCCGGCACATCCAAGAAATCAGGATCTCTCAGCTCCTGTGGAAACCGGATCAACTCAAGGACCATATAATCGCCACGCACCATCAAAGCGGCCAAGTGCTCCCGCGTCCGGATAACGACCCGGGCGATTCCGATCTTCCCCGAGGTTCGCAGCGTCTCACGCAGAAGTGCATAGGGCTTCCTTCCGGCTTTGGTCGGCTCAAGATAATAGGGTTTATCAAAGTAGATGGGATCGATCTCCTTCTCGTCGACAAAGTCCTCAATCTCAATTTCCTTCAAGCTCTTCGGAGCGACCTGCTCGATCTCCTCCTTGCTGAGCACGACGTAACCCTTGTCGTCGTAATCATAAGCTTTGGCAATCTGGTCCCATGGAACCTCCTCCCCGGTCTCTTCATTCACCCGTTGGTAGCGGACGCGCTTCGTGTCCCTGGCGTCGATCAGATGCAGTTGGATGTCGTTGCGCTGTTCGGCGGAGTACAAAGTAACAGGGACATTAACGAGGCCAAAACTGATCTGACCCTTCCAGATAGGACGTGGGGTTGTTGCCATGGTGGGAGTTGTTCGCTTCGAGCGTATCCAAAGCCCGCCTGATTGCCACTTCACCGCGCTGATTTGAGCGCCGATCCGCCCAGCCCTCGACGCCTGCATTCTGCAATCGACAGAAGCGGCCAGAGTGCAAGCTGCGGCTCTCTTCCGCGCGCGACAGCGCAGGAACCATGTTGGCACGACTCATGCGGCTCTTGGAATTCCGCTGCTCCCTTCCCGCCCATGCTCCAACGATACCGCGAGAAACGAAACTTCCAGAAGACCCCGGAGCCTCCACCCGATGGGGCACTCACCCAGACCGACCCGTTCTTCGTCGTCCAAAAGCACCGGGCGCGGCGGCTTCACTACGATTTCCGTTTTCTGCACAAGGGAGCGCTTGTCAGCTGGGCCGTCCCCAAAGGGCCGAGCCTCGATCCTTCGGACAAGCGCCTGGCCATCCGGACGGAGGATCACCCCGTCCCCTATGCTGATTTTGAGGGCACCATCCCCAAGGGCGAATACGGCGCTGGCGAGGTGATTGTCTGGGACCGCGGCGCGTTTCACCCGAAGAAAGATGTGGAGAAAGGCTTATGCACGGGCCGCCTTCACTTTGCCCTCGAAGGCGAGAAGCTGCGGGGCGACTTTGAGATGGTACGCCTGAAGGACGGGGACAAGGAGCAATGGCTTCTCATCAAACGGACGGACTCCTTTGCCAAGAACAAGGACAAGCCCATCACCGAGACGAGCCCCCTGAGCGTGAAGTCCGGGAAGCACCTTGAAGACCTGAAAGAAGACGCCTCAAAGGGCACCGCACGGATACCTGAAGAAATCGATAATGCGAAACGTGCCTCGTTTCCCAAAGATTTCTTGCCGATGCTCCCCACCCTGGTCCATTCGGTTCCATCGGAGGCCGGCTGGCTTCATGAGATAAAATGGGATGGCTACCGTCTGATCATTCGAAAACAGGGAAAACAGGTGAACGTGATAACACGAAACGGACACAACTGGGCGCACCGATTTCCCGATCTCGCAAAAGAGCTATCAGAAATCGAAGATGACATCCTGCTTGATGGAGAGGCTGTCATTCTTGACAACAAAGGCCATAGCGACTTCCAGCGCCTGCAACGGTGGATTAAAGCCGGGCGGGGTGGCCCCCTTCATTTTTATGCCTTCGACCTCCTCTACCTGAACGGCTTTGACCTGCGCGACGCCCCGCTGATCGAGCGCAAAAACCTCCTTGGACAATGGATATCCGGCAAAGATCTATCCGGCATTCATTTCAGTGACCACATCCAGGATTCGGGAGCGGCCTTCTTCAAGCAAGCCTGCGCCACGTCCCTCGAAGGTATCATCTCCAAACGTGCCAATTCGGCCTATCATCCCGGACGCACGCGCCACTGGCTCAAAACGAAATGCATTCTTCGAGAAGAATTTCTCATCGTGGGGTGGACAAACCCTAAAGGCTCCCGGAAACACTTCGGAGCCCTTCTGCTGGCTTCCCATGACGAGAAAAGAAAACTCGTTTATGCAGGGAAAGTCGGCACTGGCTTCGGCGGGGGGCTTCTGGAGGACGTGGCGAAGCAGCTCGCCCCGCTTGCCCGCAAGACCTCACCACTCGCCCGCAAGGGTGAGCACGACCTGCCCGGAACCATTCACTGGGTATCGCCCCAGTTGGTCGCCGAGATCGCCTACACCGGGACGACTTCAGATGGGATTCTGCGCCATGCCTCCTTCAAAGGTCTTCGTGAAGACAAAGCTGCCGAAGAGGTCGTCTTCGATCGTGTAAGAATCGAACACCCGACAATGCCCAACCCCGGATCGAAACCTCGGGAAAACGTAGAGAAAGAGGCTGATATGACACCTTCAAAACCACCGAAACGCTCCCGAACACGGAGCCGTAAGATTGTCGCGGGGATTGAGATTACCCACCCCGACCGGGAAATCGATGCAACCAGCAGGGCGACCAAACAGACGTTGGCTGAATACTATGCCCGGGTGGCCGGGAAGATGCTGCCGTGGCTGAAGGACCGTCCCCTCGCGCTCGTGCGTTGCCCGCAAGGCCGCCACAGGTCCTGCTTCTTTCAAAAGCACTTCTCCGGCACCGTCCCAAACGGCGTTCGGTTGGTCGACATCCAAGAGAAGACCAAGAAGAACCCATACATCTACGTTCAGGACGTCACTGGTATCGTGGCCCTGACTCAATACGGTGTTATCGAATTCCACACTTGGGGCAGTCTTTATGACAATCCCCTGAGACCCAACCAGATCGTCATGGATCTCGACCCCGGTGCCGATGTGCCATGGGAAGAAACACTCGGTGCCGCATTCCTCATGCGTGATCTGCTGGAGGGCATCGGGCTCAAGTCGTTCCCGAAAACCACCGGCGGGAAAGGCCTTCATGTCTGTGTCCCCCTGATCCGACGGACCGAATGGGAAACGGTGAAGCCCTTCACCCGTTCCCTTGCAGAAGCGCTCACCCGCCGAAATCCCAAACGGTTTATCGCAACAGCCAGTAAAGCGGCTCGGAAGGGAAAAATCTACATCGACTACCTGCGTAACGGATTCGGAGCCTCCGCTGTGTCCCCCTACTCCGTGAGGGCACGACCGAACCTGCCCATCTCTGTCCCGCTCGACTGGGATGAACTCAGCCCGGACCTGCCGTCCAACCACTGGAACATCCTAAACATTCAGGAGCGACTCGATACAAGCCGGGCCTGGTCCGACTACTTCACCACACGACAGTCTCTGACGAAGCAACGTCTCGCTGCCTTTGCCTGACCTAAAGAAGCAGAAAGAAAAAGATCGGACTGGCCGGGTCGCCGACGCTAAAAGCCCCGGCAACTCCGACACAATCCGACCTAATCCCATAGCGGGAATATCTCTGCCCTAACGTAATCCAGCAGGCGCCGCCTCGTGTGCAAGATGGGCCACGGTAACCTCATCGATGTGATCCTCGAGAAAACGCGCCATGGCTTCCTCCTCTTCGAGAATGGCTTGCGCCATCCGGGCGATACTTGTTTCACCGCAATCCACAGCGGCCGCTCTCAGTGATTTGTAACAGGCGATCTCAAAGTGTTCTGTCGCCGTATTCCCCAGAACACACTTTACCGCATCATCCGATGCCATGTTGACGACGCCGGGCGTGGCCATACCTGTGAGCTTGGCAACGCCTTCCTTGAACGTGCTCGTTCCACTATCGAGACCCTTGAGGCACGTCTCGACCTTCTCGGCATGACGCTTCGATTCCTCCGCATGATCGGCAATCCGTCGCTGGAGGACCGGGTGGTCTTCAAGTTTGTCGGCCTGCTTCTCCAACATCGCCACAACGTTAGACTCCATGGCGTGCGCGTCCCGCAACCAAGCGATAAGTATATCTCTTTTTGATTTCATAATGTCCGTATTTCGATAAGAGCTGACCTCACGCCTCAGCGCGGGCATTGATTCGGCTCATCGCCAGCTTGTTCAGTTTCTTATTGGCCGACCCTTCCTCATCCAAGGTCTCCTGAAGAATCCGGGCGGCTTCATCTTCACCCAGCTGCTCTGCAAAGGCTCGTGCCGTTCCGTAGCCAGCGATCTCATAATGCTCAATCCGCTGCGCCGCTGCGATCAAAGCTGCATCCAGCACCTCGTCATCGTCGACCGCCCGGGCGATCTCTTCGCCCTCCTTGATCAGGCCTTTCATGGCGGCGCAGGTCTCGCCCTCCGGCGAGAAATCGAGCCCTTCAAAAATCTTTGTCAGGCGATTCACATGGCCCTTCGTCTCTTCCAAATGCTCTTGGAAAGCCTTCTTTAGGCTGTCGCTCGACGCTCTCTGCGCCATCTTCGGCAGCGCTTCCAAAAGCTGGTTTTCTGCACTGTAAAGGTCCTTCAGTTCATGGACGTACAGTTTCTTGAATGAATCAATGTTCATGGTTCTTTCCCTTGGTCATTTGATGATGAATTCGTCTCTGAGGCGTCCCCTCACCTCCAAAAGCAATCCAGAAGGCTTATTCATTGGAGGGTTAGGGTATGAGTCTTCCCTATGCATAAGGCCTGCCAATATTCTCACCGTTTCGTAAATGGCGGGGCGGAAGCAGGTTGCGCAGACCATCCGTTTTGAGCGCCCTCCAGGCACGTGCAAAATGCAGGAGTCTCTTCTTCCCCGACCTGCAAAGTGTCCACAGATCAGCTAATGCTATAGCCCGTTTGACACAACGCCTCCCTGGCTCGAAAATCGAACTGTGTGGACGGAAAAGTGGACGGCAAAGCAGTTCATAAACCCTATAATCACTTCTCAAAATGCCAAACCCAGAAGCTCGGGAATTCCAGGACCCTCGTTACAAATACGCCAGACCCTCCTTTCCCAATCAGGATCAGGATGTCCCTGGAGAAGAGGCGAAAATGGAGCCGGAGTCAGACCACGGTGACAGATCCTACCGGGGGGCCGGCAAGTTGAAGGGACGCGTCGCCCTCATCACCGGAGGTGACAGCGGCATCGGGCGGGCGGTCGCCATCGCTTATGCCCGCGAAGGGGCCGACGTAGCCTTCACCTACCTTTCGGAGGACAAGGACGCTCAGGCGAGTGAGGATCTCATAAAAGCGGAAGGGCGGAAGGCTCTCTCGATCCGAATGGACCAGAGCGAGGCGAAAGCCTGTCGGAAGGTGATCCGGGATGTCGTCGATACGCTCGGGCACCTGGATATTCTGGTGAACAACGCGGCTTACCAAATGAGTTATGAATCTTTCGATGATATTCCGGATGAGGATATTCGCTACACCTTCATGACCAACATCGAGGCGTTTTTCTTTCTCTCGCGCGAGGCCTTGAAGCACCTGCCACCCGGCGGCTCCATCATCAATACAACATCGATCCAGGCGTTCTCTCCAAGCGCCAACCTCAGCCCCTATTCCGCGACAAAAGCAGCCATTGCAAACTTCACCCTCTCATTGGCGGAAGAAGCCATCGAGCAGGGCGTTCGGGTCAATGCTGTGGCTCCTGGACCTGTCTGGACGCCCCTGATACCGTCGACCCTGCCAAAGAAAAAGGTCCGTAACTTCGGCGACAACACCCTCTTCAAGCGTCCGGCTCAGCCAGCCGAACTGGCCCCGGTGTATGTCTTTTTAGCCAGCGAGGACGCAAGCTACGTGACAGCCGAGATCTACGGTGTCACCGGCGGACGGAAGCAACTGTAAGAAAGGGAATGAACCCCAGGAGGACGCTATGGCAAAAGATCACGGCCCCAGCATCAAAGACGACGAACGCTATGAGGCGCTGCGGAAAGAAGGCATGAGTCAGGAAAAGGCCGCGCGCATTGCGAATACCCCAGCTTCAAAAGCCGGACAGCGGGGTGGAAAATCCCCCGCGTATGAGGATTGGACCAAGAAAGATCTCTCGAAAAAAGCGGCCGAGGTTGGAATCTCCGGACGATCCGGAATGAAGAAAGACGCATTGATCAAGGCCTTGCGAGAGCACTGAGCCTGATGGCGATTGGAGTATGGACCGCCATCGGCGATCAATGCCGGGCCTCCGAATCGATACGAGTCTCACTGAGTGCGATCCTCCCCGCCGCTTCACTGGGGCCTGAGGGAGACGCTTGCCCTTGCGCACGCTGCCCCTTGACGAGGTTCAAGCTCCGCAGTAGCTCTCTCCCCCGATGGCATCACTCCCGGCACCGGCAAAACCGGCTCACCTAAAGCGCGAACTGGGGATTCCCGCCGCCACGATGATGGGCCTCGGATCCATGATCGGCACCGGCGTTTTTGTGAGCATAGGTATAGGTGCCGGGATCGCGGGCCCTGCAGTGATGCTGGCAATCCTTCTGGCAGGGCTGCTGGCTACCTGCAACGCCCTCAGCAGCGCCCAGTTGGCGACGAATCACCCCGTGGCGGGGGGCACCTATGAATATGGCTACAAATGGATCCACAGTTCCGCTGGTTTTACGGCAGGTTGGATGTTCCTCCTGGCGAAAGGGGCCTCTGCCGCAACCGCCGCGCTCGGCTTCTCGGGCTACCTGCTGGAGGCCCTCAGCCTCGATGCGCGGTGGTTGGTGCCCCTGGCCCTTGCATGGGTCTTCCTCCTGACCACAACTGTGATGAGCGGAATCCGGCACTCGAGCCGGTTGAACATTGTCACGGTCAGCCTCGCGCTGACCGCCCTTGGGGCCTTCGTTTTCACCGGGATAGCCCACCTCTCAACAGAGCATTTTCAGCCATTCTTCAGCTCGCCCACCGGGGGGCAGGACAACTGGGCATCCAGCCTCCTACACGCGACCGCCTTGATGTTCGTCGCCTACACCGGCTATGGCCGAATCGCCACCCTCGGCGAGGAGGTTCACGAACCCAGGAAGACGATTCCTCGCGCAATCGTCGTCACGCTTACAGTGACAGCTCTGGTCTATCTTTCCGTCGCCCTGATCGCAATTGGCAGCACGGGGGCGGATGCCTACGCCCGGGCGACCGCAGAACAGGCAGCACCTCTCGAAGTTGTGGCGCGGAGCTTCGCCCTTCCCGGGCTTCAGTGGGTGGTGGCCGCCGGAGCGATGGCGGCGATGTTGGGCGTCCTCCTCAACCTCTTGCTTGGGCTCTCCCGAATGGTGATGGCTCTCGGGCGCCGCGGCGATCTGCCAAAGGCTTTTGCCCGACTGAATGCCGCCCAAACGACCCCACCCCTGGCTGTGGTAGCGGTTGGGTCAGGCATCGCGCTCCTCGTTCTAATCGGGGACGTGCGCACAACCTGGTCCTTCAGCGCCTTCACCGTCCTGATCTACTACGCCCTCACCAACATTGCGGCCCTTCGCCTGAGCGAGACGGAACGCCTCTACCCGCGCCCTATCGCCTGGCTGGGGCTGGTCAGCTGCCTCGGCCTCGCCTTCCGGGTGGAGCAAAAAATCTGGATGATCGGTCTGCTCCTCCTCGGGGGCGGGCTGGTCTGGCATGCGGTTGCCCTCCGCCTTCGCCGCGCCGCGGCCTGAGGGAAGTCCAGTGTCGGCATTGACTCAGCCGAATCGGAAGTCGAACATGACAGGTCTATGGCAACGACAGGTGAGGTCTCCGCATTGGATGCTCGGATGGAAGAACTGGCAAAGCGCGCCCGAGCGGCGGCGCTCCAGATTGCCACCCTCCCCGAGCCAACGAAGAATGCTTTTCTAGCGAAGCTCGCGCTCGGGCTGAAAGAACAGCAGGACATTATTCTGGAGGCCAATCGGCGTGATGTGGATGCGGGCAGGGAAAGCGGGCTCAGCGACGCTCTGCTCGATCGCCTGAAATTAAATCCCGAGCGAATCGACGGGATGATCGCGGGGGTTCGACAGGTCGAACACCTTCCCGATCCTGTGGGCGTGCTGATGGAAGAGCGGACGCACGCAAAAGGATTTTCAATTCAGAAGGTCCGGGTTCCCATTGGCGTTATTGGGATCATCTATGAATCGCGCCCGAATGTGACGATTGACTGCGCGATCCTCTGCCTGAAGAGCGGCAATGC
>CAYOIB010000100.1:0-6221 GCA_964403935.1 uncultured Puniceicoccaceae bacterium
CGCTGAACGTGCCCGGAAGGGCGTGAAAGTGCACGTCATCGTCGATGGCTTTGGGTCTATCAAACTGAATCGAAACGATATCGATCGCACCAAAGAAGCTGGTGTTCGCTTCGTCTTCTATGAGCGCGCACGAGCCTGGCGGACGAAGTTCAATCTCAACCGCCACACGCATCGGAAGATCCTGATCATCGACGGGCACACCGGCATCACTGGCGGCATCTGCATTTCCGACGACTGGCGCGGGGATGGCGCCTCCCCCACCCGCTGGAGGGACAACGGCTACCAGATACAGGGACCGATCGTGAATCAGATGCAGGCCGTTTTCGCCGACCATTGGCTGGGGACGACCGCTCAATTCCTTTGGGGAGAAGATTACTTCCCAGCGCTTCAGCCTGCGGGCACAATTCAAGCCCACTTCAGTGGATCCCAACCCCGTACCCGCTATACCACGACACAGCGGTCCTTCTTTCTCGCGATCGCATCCGCTCAACAATGTATTCGCATCGGCCACGCTTACTTCGTCCCGGACGACGAAGCCATCGCCCTCCTGATCGATGCGAGGAAGCGTGGCGTGGAGGTTGAGATCATCCTGGCAAAGAAGACCGACTCGCTCCTGGGCCGAGCGGTCACACGTTCACGCCTGCCGATGTTGCTGGAAAACGGGGTGAAGATCTTCCTTTTTGAGCCGGCCCTGTTTCACTGCAAATACCTGATTGTGGATGACATCCTCGTGTGCGCGGGCTCCAGCAACTTTGATCCACGATCCTTCCGGATGCACGCCGAAGCGGATTTCACTGCGCTGGATCCGGATTTTGCGGCACACCATGTTGATTCTTTTGAAAACGACCGAGCGCAGTCTTCCCGCTACCACCTTAAGGACCATCTCGAGCGCCCTCTCCGCGTGAAATTGCTCGATGCTTTGATGAGCTTCTTCTGGCGGATCTTCTAAGAAAGAAGGCGGTTGCCGCCAGATCCAATGCGGGCTCCAACCCTCTGCAGCATGCAATTTGCACGCTTCTTGTCGGCGGGCGAATCCATTGCGGAAACCGATCATTTGCCTATCAACACTTTAGAAGACCGACAAAGTGATTGGCACAGCTCGTGCGTGGGAGGGAGACACAGCCACTCCCTTCAGATTATGAAAGCGACCCAAGGAACAACTTTAATCACTGGATGCACAAGCGGTATCGGTTTCCACATGAGCCACTGCTTTGCAAAGAACGGCCACCCGCTCATCCTGGTCGCCCCCGATCCTGCCGAACTCCAGATCCTGGCGACCGAACTACGGGCAACTTATGGCATCACTGCGCACCCGATTGTCCAGGACCTGAGAAAGGCGAAAGCAGCCGACGAAATCTTCAAGAGCCTGAGCCACGATAAAATTCAGGTGGATATTCTGGTGAATAATGCCGGACAGGGGCAGCGAGGAAAGACATGGGAAATCCCCCTGGAGAAAGACCTCTCAATGCTTCATCTCAACATTGAAGCCGTGGTTCGGCTAACAAAGCGCTTCCTTCCACCAATGATCGAACGGGGCCACGGGAGAATCCTGAATACAGCCTCCATCGCGGGATTTGAGCCGGGCCCCATGGTGAATGTCTACCACGCCACCAAGGCCTTCATCCTTTCTTTCAGTGAAGCCCTTGCAGTTGAACTGGAAGGAACAGGCGTCAGCGTGACGGCCCTCTGCCCTGGGCCGACCGACACAGACTTCTTTCCCAAGGCAGACATGGTGGGGACCAAGGCCTTCCAGAAGGGCGCAGTCATGGCCCCGCAAGAGGTTGCCGTGACGGCTTACAAAGGGGTCATGCAAGGCGACCTCATTGTCATCCCCGGGGCTTCGAACAAGGCCCTGGTCGGCGCACGCCGCATCCTCACCGAACGCGCTCAGGCCAAACTGAACGAGAAGATGTATGAGGAAGTGCCGCCAGGGAAACGAAAGCGAAAGCGCGGTCAAAAAGAAGCGGAAGCGCAACCATGATAACGATGAGGGGTCGATGCTGATGGATACGACGCCCTATTGGTACGAAAATTCAGCACCGCTTCATTGCTCACCGCTTCAGGAGAGTATCGAAGTCGATGTGCTCGTGATCGGGGGAGGCATTACAGGCGTCACCACGGCCTATCTTCTCGCTCGGGAAAATCTCCGGGTCGCCCTTCTTGAAGCCCGATGTATCGGCTGCGGGGATACAGGGCATACGACGGCCCACATCACTTACATGACGGATACCCGCCTCTCTCAGCTGGTCTCAACCCGAAGCAGGAAGGACGCCGCCCTGGTGTGGAAAGCAGGCGCAGACGCAATGAATTTCATTGAAGAGACGGTGCAGGCAGAGGGTATTGACTGTGCTCTCATCCGCGTTCCCGGATACCTCGAGGCCGCCGTTGGGGGCAATGAAATGGAAGCGACGCGCCTCGGGGAAGAGGCACAGCTCGCCAGGGAGCTCGGCTTCAAGGCGGACGTTATCAAGAACGGCCCTGTTACAGGCCGCGCAGCCATCCGCTTTGCGGATCAGATGCAGTTCCATCCGTTGCGATACATCATCGCCCTCGCTCGATCCGCCCGGCAAAGAGGCTGCCACATCTTCGAGAAAACACGCGTAACCAAATTGACAGGCGATTCTCATCGCGCACTCGCCGGCGATCACGCGATACATTACAAGCACGCCGTTATCGCAACTCATGTTCCCCTCGAAGGAAACGCCGGCATCCTCGGCGGTGCACTCTTTCAAACAAAGCTTGCCCTCTACTCCACCTATGCCGTCGCCGCGCGCATTCCCGCCAGCAGCGCCCGGGAAATGATCTGGTCGGATACCGGCCAGCCTTTCTTCTACCTCAGGATCGAGCGATTTGGGGACCAAGCTTACGCCATCCTCGGGGGCGAAGACCACAAAACCGGACAGGAAACACACCCGACAGAGAAATTTGAGCGCGTCCGGCATAAACTCAACGAGCTCTTTCCGGAGTCCGAGATCACCCATGCGTGGTCGGGACAGGTCGTGGAGACCATCGATGGACTTCCCTTTATTGGCCCAATGGGCGACACCCAGTTCGTCGCCACTGGATACTCCGGCAATGGCATGACCTTCGGCACCGTGGCCGCGTTCATGGCTCGCGACTGGATTCTGGCCAGAACCAACCCTTGGTCTTCTCTCTTCGATCCCAAGCGCGCCAGCCTAAGCGCCATCGGGACCTACCTGCGCGAGAATATCGACTACCCCACCCACATGCTCATGGACCGGCTCCGCACCAAGGAGGCCAATCCTGAAGCCCTTGCAAACGGATGTGGGCAAGCCCTCAAATACGGCGGGAAGCAACTGGCCGCTTACCGCGACCCTAGCGGAAAGCTTCACTTAAACAGTGCCGTCTGCCCGCACATGGGGTGTATCGTCGCATGGAATGAAGCAGAAGAGACCTGGGACTGTCCCTGCCACGGCTCGCGCTTTCAGGCCACCGGAGAAGTTATCAGGGGCCCGGCTGAGGCAAATCTGGAGCCCCACAAGAACAATACCTGAAAACACAGATAAATAATTAATAACAATGAATCGATACCTTTCAAAGCACACCCGAAAGACAAAACACCGGCCTCATTCGACCTGCTCTTCCCAAGCCGAGCTTGCGACTTCTTCAAAGGAAGCGCCACGGCGCTGGACGAAGAGTGCCGCCAGATTCCGTTCATTCGCAAACGCGATGCCTTGCTCTGAACCAAACACATAAAGCGCAGTGGCATAAGCATCAGCCAGAATGCATTCGGGATGAAGGACAAAGACCCTCTCAAGCGAAGACGGAGGCAGCGCTCCCTCGATCCCGTGCACAATATGTCCATGCCAGCGCCCGCCCAGCCAACGGCACCGCAGGGAATTCCCAGAAGAAGCAAGGGAGCTGTCGCAGAGTGCGAAAATGGTTTCAGGCATGGCGGCTTCCCCATCGCCACAATCCGGGGATTGCAACTGACACCACCACGGCTGCCCATCCGGCTTGCAACCGTGCGCCCGGACTTCCCCCCCGATCTCAATCAGAAAGTCAGCACAACCGAGCGCCTTCAGCGCCTCGGCGGCGCAATCAACGGCATACCCCTTCGCAATCGAGCCGAGATCAAGATGAATACCCCCAGGCTGACGCACCCGGCGCGCCGGGGCCTCCATTTCAATCCGCAGCCACCCACACCCATCGAAGGCTTTCTGAAAGGCAAGCGGGTCCCAAGACCCGAAATGAGGTGGTGTCGGACCAAATCCAAGCAGATCAATCGCACGACCAATCGCCGGATTATAAGCCCCTGCGGTTTCCTTCGCCACTCGAAGAGCGCATTGCAACACGTCAAAGAACTCTCTCGGAAACACATGCCAACTCCCAGGTTCCGCCTGATTAAACCGGGAGAGATCCGAATCCGCCCGCCATGGGCTCATCTGCTCAATGATTCTTCCAAAAACGCCGAGCAAAACGCGCTCCGTCTCCAGGCGACCCACCCCAGGTGGAAGTGCGACAGAGGCGGTCCATTCCGTCCCCATCGTCTCACCCCCGAGAGGGTGGACCTGTCGCTCGGAGCCGATGCCCCGAAGCGTCTGTGGCTCGATCCTGCGCGGGATCCAGACACGACGTTCGGGTGACACAGGCTGATTCATTGCCAGATGAGCAGGCACAATTTCCGCATCAAAACGGAAGAACTTCAAAAACGGCCGAATAGCTGGCGGAAGCTGTTACCGAAAAGGAATCGTCGCTCTTCACCTCTCCGATTTCGCCCTCTGCCTCCAGCCAGTAGAGCCCGGGCTTGGGCCACGTCACCTCAAATATACCGGCATCATTCGTCGTCACTTTGATTTCCTCGACACGATCCCGGTAGCGATCCTGCCCTGGGATCAGCGTGACTGTAGCGCCGACATAAGGCACACCGCCGAGAAACAACTTGAAGCGCGCCGCCTCTCCGGCAAAGAGATCATTGGGGTGTGTGATCGGGACGAGCTCTAGGCCCTCGCCCGTCGGCTCGAAGACACCCGTTGTCGGCTGCCCGGCCGTGACCACTGTTTCAACGCGACTCGAGCGCTGCTGGGCGCGGAACCCTTCCTTACCTGTGAGATCCAGCCCCTTAAGGCCTTCCCGATCGCCCCGCCAGCGCTGAGGCTCACCGCCCTCTGTCCAACTGGCAAAATACATGTCACGCACTTGCTGGATCCGGTAGGTGCCTTCCTGCACGAGCTGAACATCAAAAGTCGAACGGATCTTGCCCACACTCACATTTTGCTTCTCCACCTCTTTACCATCCGGCCCGATGACGGCGATCCCCTCAGGGCGCATCCCGTGATGATTGGCAAAAAAGAGATCATTGGAAATCGCGGCATCAACCGCAATCCATTGATCCGTGCCGGAAATTACCGTGCTCGAAGGAACGATCCACATGCGGTGTGCCGCGAGGCTGACCGGCAAGGCGAAACAAAATGCACCCAGGAGTGCGAGATTCTTATACTGAAAATGTATTTTCATGATTATTCGATAACAAGTTGAATGTTTCCTAATTCAGACGTTCCCTGAGCGTCGGCTTTTGTTGGACCCGCCCCCCAGGCAAAGGGAATCCGCACGAGCTCGCGGCCCCCGACTTCACGGGCGGCTTCGACGACGAGATTGTATTCCCCCGGAGGCAAGGCCGCGAGAACGCCGGTTGTTTCCGGAAACAGCAAGGTGTGGGTGCCCGGAGGACGCGTTGGCCCGCTCACCCCATCGGCAGGCATCTTCAGGCTCCGCCCACTGCGACGCCACCATTGCCGGAGATCCTTCAGCCAGGTTTCACCTTCGTTATTCTTCAGGGCAATGTCATACCACACCGCGAGATTAGCCGCAAAACGGTGATCCGGATGCTCGATCCAGGCAGCAACATAAGGACGGTGGTACTCCGCCACCTCAAGGCGCGGAATCTCCACCGTCATGCGTAACTCCGCCGCCATCCCTGCATGGACAAGCGCTCCGGTCAGGAACAAAGAACTCAGTGGTTTCATAAAGATATCAATGAACAATGAACACGACGGCGATGAACACAGGCACCAGAATGCCCCCGAGCACGATCGGCCATGTCGTCGGGCGGCGTCGGGCGTGAACAAAGAGCAAGGCCAGGCCCGTCAGACTGAACAGGATCGAGGCAATCGAGAATACATCGAGAAATCCGCTCCAGACAATTCCGGTATTGCGGCCTTTATGCAGGTCATTCAAGTAGGCAATCGCCCCGCGCCGGG
>CAYOIB010000100.1:6321-8249 GCA_964403935.1 uncultured Puniceicoccaceae bacterium
CCGGTATTGCGGCCTTTATGCAGGTCATTCAAGTAGGCAATCGCCCCGCGCCGGGTGTTTTCATACAAAACTTCGCCGCTTTCGAGATCGATGCTCAACCAGGCATCCCCACCGGGCCTGGGCAGGCTCACGTAAACATCATACGCCGACCACTCCACCCGACGCCCACCCACAGAGACCCCAAGCTCACCGTCTATCCACGCCCGCACCTCCCGGGGCAGCGCACCCTCCGCAGCAACAGCCTCCACTCTCAGATCCGACAGCAGAGCCGACGGCATCACCGCACCGCCCTCAGTCACAACAGGTGACCCCTGAATCGATCCCGCGTGATTCAACGTGATACCCGTAAAGGCAAAAAGCAGCATCGCAAACAAGCAGATCGCCCCACTGATCCAGTGCCAGGCGTAAAACTGCTTGATAAAAAAAGCTCTCCGGGAACGCGCCATAAAGCCTTCCACAAGATCGAATCACATCCCCAAGTCAAATGCAAATGAGACTCAGTCTTGCTTCCTTATTGACAAGACAGAGACTCAGTCTCAGCAAAGGCTCCCGTGAAATCATTTATTATCTCCATCCAACCTTTCGTCTCTCCTCTTCGGAGCCGCGTTATCCTGTTCGGCCTTCTGGCGGCTATGAGCCAGACTTTTGGCCAAGACGCGGCGATCCCGTCTTCCGAGATCGAGGTGACGCAGCGCGTGGACCTCGACACGGTTGTCATTTCCGCCACGGGCTTTGAACAGTCGATCAACGAGGCGCCTGCCAGTATTTCCGTGATTACACAGACGGAACTGGAAGAGCGACGGGTCTTCAGCCTGGCCGAGGCCCTGTCCGAAGTGGAGGGCGTCGACGTCAGTGGCTCCCTTGGCAAGACCGGTGGCCTCAGCATCAGTATGCGGGGAATGCCAAGCGACTACACCCTGATTTTGATCGACGGACGCCGACAAAATGTCGCGGGCAACATCACGCCCAATGGCTTTGGAGGGACAGAGACCCATGCCATGCCCCCGCCATCGGCCATCGAGCGGATCGAAGTGATCCGGGGACCAATGTCGACGCTCTACGGCTCCGATGCGATGGGAGGTGTCGTCAACATCATCACCCGCAAGGTCAACCGCGAATGGGGTGGCAGTATCACCGGTGGAGCCACGATCCAGGGCGACCGGGACTTCGGAGACATCTACAGTGGCGACCTCTACCTGAGCGGTCCTTTGTGGCAGGATAAGGTAGGCCTCACTTTGCGCGGCAGCTATCTAAACCGACAAAGCTCTGATCTCGTCTTCCGTAATGCGGCGGGTGAAATTGAGGAAGTCAACAAGCGCGGCCCGAGCCCAGTAAAGGCAGACCTTTCCACGTTTGGCGTTCGTCTAAGCTTCGTGCCACACAAGAATCACGATCTCTCGCTTGATGCGGATTACTCCTGGCAGACTTACGATAACCGTGAGGCCCAACTCGGCACCCTCGGTGTGCAGGGGTATCAGGAAGAAATGAAATTTAACCGGCAACAATACACCCTCGCCCACACCTGGCGTTTCGATTTTGGCCAATTGGACTCCAGCTTGATGCGCAACACGACCGAAACCATCGGACGTACGATTCCTGAAGGGACTCCTGGAAAAGAATCCGGAAGCGACCGCACACTCGAAAATGAGAATACAATTTTTGATACGAAGCTCACAGTAAACCTTGCGGCGCACACAGTCACCCTCGGCGGCCAATACTGGGAAGCGGAGATGATTGATGGTGTAGCGGTGAATCCTTTTGAGCACACCCAGTGGGCGCTCTTTGCGGAAGATGAATGGCGCCTGCGTTCGGATCTCGCGCTTGTTGTGGGCGGCCGCTACGACCACCACAATACCTTTGGCAGCCACACCAGCCCACGGGCATACCTCGTGTGGACGATGAATCCCCAGTGGACGCTCCGGGGCGGC
>CAYOIB010000101.1:0-8221 GCA_964403935.1 uncultured Puniceicoccaceae bacterium
GGCAATTGTCTACCGAAGCGAGGAAGCTAGAATGATCGCCAAATAAAGTGCCAGCAAAATGACGCCCTCCCACCGCTGAATATATCCGTCCAGCGAAAACAAGCCGCCAACTCCCGGCAACAAGCAACCCCCTCCCCAATACCACCAACAGGACCGTCCAAAGCGTCCCATCGGCACTGCTTTCAGCGTCTCTTCAGTTTCGTCGAGCGAACAGAGCGGATTCTTTTGATCTTGCCCGATCGTTTTCTGACTCGACGATCAAAGAACGAACCAGGCTCGACTCTTCCTCTCCTCAACCCCTCTCAAAGCCTTGATGCCAAAATTCACCAGTCAGGAGCGTGTAGCCCTTATCCTCTTCGCCCTCATCCTCGCCCTCTCGCTTTTGGGCTATCTGATTTTCGGCTGACGGTGCATGAAGGATCAGGCGACGATCCGAATCCCTCGACGAATAAAGGTCGGGACGTCGAGGTCCTGGCCTTCATGGAAATTCGAGTTCGTCTTATCGAAATAACCACGTTCTTCCGTCTTGAGGAAGGCAAACTCCGCCTGCCCATCCCGCTTTTCCGGCTTTTCAGGAGACGGGGTTTCCACCGTTCCCACCATACCGGTCACAGCTTCAGCCACGGGTTCAGATTCAGCTGATCTTGCCCGCACCGGCTCTTCCACAGGGACGGCTGCCGCAAGGGCAGGAGCAGCAGCCTTTCGTGAAGGAAGCGGCTGCGACGGACCCGCCAGCGGTGGCGATGAACGAGTCGAGGCCGGGGCGCGTGTGAACGGACGCCGCGTCCCGACGATGTCGATCGTCCCGATCACCGTAATCTCGATCTTACCCCGCAGGCTCCCATCGATCGTCGCCCCCAGAACAATGTTGTCTTTGCATCCGAAGGTTTCGCTGACAAAGTCCATCACCCGGTGGACATCCGTCAAAGGCATGTCCGGCCCACCCCGAATGTTGATAATCAAACTATCCGCCTTCCGCACAAACTTGTTGTCCGGGGAATGCAGGAGCGGACAGCGCTCGAAATCGCTCAGGGCGGCGTCGATGAAATCCGGACCTTCCCCTTCCCCAAAACCAAAGATCGCCTTCCCTCCCCGATACTGCAGTGCCCCTCGCAAGGTCGCAAAATCGACATTGATCAGACCGTTATCAAAGACCATGGAACAGATGGCCTGGACACCCCGCCGAATCCAGTCGTCGGCAATAGCCAATGCTTCCAGCAATGTTGGAGTCCCTTCCGCCTGCTGCACGATAAGGTCGTTAGGAAGGGAAATGACACAATGGCAAGAATCCCTCAAGGCAACCAGCGCATCCTCCGCCTGACGGAGGCGTCGCTGACCTTCCCGGGAGAAAGGCATGTTCACGAAGGCCACAACCATGGCCCCGGCCTCTGCAGCAATGCTGGCGAGCACCGGAGCCGCCCCACTGCCCGTCCCTCCGCCAAGGCCCGCCAGAATAAAGACGAGATCCACCCCTTCAACCATCCGGGCAAGTGCATCACGGTCGGACTCCGCTGCGCTCCGCCCCATCTCGGCCTCTCCACCCGCGCTCAGGCCTCCGGTGATGCTCCGGCCAATCATCAATTTGTCGTGCATCGGCGAGGCATCAAGCGACTTGAAATCAGTGTTCACCACGGCCAATTCCAGCACGCTCGAATCTGCCATCCGCAGGCGATCAACGGCATTGTTTCCCGCGCCACCAACACCGATCACCTTGACCCGAATCGGCTGCTCTTCCCATTCATCGTTCCCTGGCTCCATCATGTTCCCTTGGTTGGTTTGCGAATTGTGAATCACTTGAAAAACCTAATTCTGGACAATAGCCCGCCCTTCGCCTTCGGCTCCTCTTCCAGTTTCTGCCCTTTCAGCCCAAAGAACAGGAGCCCGAGGGTCGTACTGTACTCAGGATCGCGCAACCCGTCTTTTACCACCCAGGCGGGGTGACTACCCATGCGAGTATCGACACCCAAAATGTCGCTCCCCACACGGCAGATGCCCGGCAAGCGGGAAGACCCGCCCGTAAGAATTACGCCGCCGGGAAGGTTCTGCGGACTGATCGCGCTCCCCAATTTATTGCTGATAATTGAGAATACTTCAGCAATACGGGCATTCAAAATCTTCGCCATCGTCACCTTGGAGATCGGCCGGTCACCAATCTGCAGATCGCCCTCAAGCATCACGAATGGATCCTTCTCCGACTTCTCGACCATTGCACTTCCATCGCGCAACTTCAGGCGCTCTGCTTGGGCAAAGCCGATCCGCAAGCCGATACTCAGGTCGTTCGTCAGATGGCCCCCACCCACCGGGATCACTCCAGTGCGCAGAATGTGCCCGTTTCGGTAGAGGACATAGTCCGTCGTGCCTTCTCCAATATCGACAACCAGTGCCCCGGCCTTCCGCTCTTCGTCCGAAGCGGCGATCCGACCCGAAGCCACGCTCGACGGAATGATTTCGACCACCCGCAATTGCCCGTAGGCATTGATGATGTGGATCTGGTTCGCGATATGTCGCTCATCGGCATGGATATTCCAGTACTCCAGCTCAAGCTTCGCTGCCTGCATTTGCAGGGGGTTCTCCACCTCGCGTCCGTCGATGTATGCCCCGGACCTTATGTGCACCAGATAGACTCGCCCCGCCGGCACAACCTTTCGCCGGGCGTTTCGTTGCGCCTGAGCAATATCGCCTTCTGAAACCCAGTTGTCGTGGTCGCTCACCGTCACAACCCCGTTGCTCGGAAAAGCGTCCAGACCCGCACCCGTAGCGGAGAGAAAAACTTCATCAATCTGCACCCCCGCCTTGCGTTCTGCGGCAATCAAAGCCGCATGCGTGCAATCGCTGACGGCCTTCAGGTCAACGATCTCGCCCTTCTTCACTCCCTCGGAAGTCGCCTGGGCATCCCCGATGATATTGAGATGTCGACCGCCCTCCACTTCTCCGACGAGGACGGAAACCTTGGAGGATCCGATTTCAACGGCACCGATTATCTTGTTTCTGGACATGGCTTTTGTTCTGGAGGTTAGCTTGGATTGCGTGGGCGCACGACGGCACGATCAGTGAAGGAAAGATCAACATGAGAGAATCCTTTCGACCCCCTTTGCTGGGCCACCGAAACAACATCCTCAAGGCGCGTGATCTGGTCCTCAAAATTTCCGGGGGAGAAGACGAGCGTTTCAATATACCGGCCGTGGACCTTGATCAGCGCTCCGGGCGACTGGGTATCACCATTAAAACGCGCCAGGTCAATCCACCGCCAGTCCTCCACCAGATGGGGGGCTAGGGTGCGCGCCGATCGAACCAAATCCGCAATGACCGCAATCCCTTCCAATGGCTCGTAGCCATTCCCTTGGCGCACCAGGCGAACCCCCGTTACGCCCGGAAGACGGCGAAGCGTCTCCGAAGGATAGAGTGAGCCTTCATAGACCGTCCCGTCCCGGGCGATCAACAGGGTCTGCGGAGCGCCATTCTCCCCGCGAATCAGTGCTCGCAGAACCGGAACTTGCTCACGCACCCGGATTCGAAGGGTTCCTGGCAATTCGACGGACACCACGGCTTCGCGGACCTGTCCAATTTTCTCCACCTCCCGCTTGATTGCATGAATATCCAGACTGAAAATATCCTCCCCGATCTTCACCGGCGAGCGCATGGCAAACCATGACCCGTTAAGCACACCGTCGGATTCAAAGACAATCCGCGCCAGCTTCTGCTCGCGTTCAAAGGGACTCACTTGAGAGGCTTGGCTCCAGAAGAAATAGCCCCCATACCCTACCCCCCCGACCCCGATCAGCAACCCTGCCGCGACAACACCCGCACGGCCCATGTTGACAAACGCACGCCGCCGCGAAACCGGGGTTTGGGCCCGACGGCTGTTCTGCTGAATATCTCTCCAGTCCTTGGCACGCTTCGACGAACTCTGGCTTTGGGGCTTCTTCTTCGTGGTCTTCATGGTCAACAGGACAAGGTTGCACTTCGCGATTCAAAGCGACGGAGGCCCGGCGCGCACATTTTCCGCAGGAGGGATGGAAAGTCGATCCCCATGCAGTGAGCACTCTTCGGGAGAAGGCTGGTCGCGGTCATCCCCGGAAGCGTGTTGATCTCAAGGAAGGTAAAGCCTTCCTCAGGGGAAAGAATGAAATCGACGCGAGCAAAGTCCCGACACCCGTTGGCTTGAAAGACGGCCAAGGCCGCTTCCCGCATTGAGTGCGTTGTCTTCCCAGAAATCTGTGCCGGGAATCGATAATCGGTTTTCCCGGGCGTGTATTTGCTGGAATAATCGTAAACGCCGCCGGATGGCAAAATCTCAACGACACCCAGCGGTTCACCATCCAGCACCCCCACGGTTGCATCGCGTCCTTGCAGGCGCTTTTCCAACATCCAGGTGCCCCCCTCCACCTCGGAAAGCCGCTGCTGGAGCGCCTCCTCACCTTCCAGACAAAACAGACCCACACTGCTGCCCTCTGCCGCCGGCTTGAGAACCAGACGCGGGCCCAGGTGAGCGATCACCTCTTCCGCCTCAGGAAGGTCCGGCGGCGAAAACACCACATGCTCACTCACCGGCACGCCACACCTCCGGGCGCGCTCCTTGGCCAGCACCTTGTCGATGCACAGGCGACTTGAGCTGGAATCACTTCCACAGAACGCAAAGCCGCGGGCTTCCAATTCCGTCTGGAGCGTGCCGTCTTCACCATAGGTGCCGTGCACCAGCGGAAGCACAAGGTGACGATCCGGACGCAACCCGACTGGAAGATGTGCCTCCTTGAACGTGAAGCATTCGACCCGGCAGAATGATTTCAGGCCTTCAGCGACAGCGCGACCGGAAGCCACCGATACATCGTGCTCAGCACCGGGCCCTCCCATGAGAATGGCAATGACTGGAAGCTCATCCATCACGTGTGGACCTCCCGTCCTTTCTTTCGCTCCTTCAAGACTGAAGCGGCGGCGGCACGCTCAGCCAGCCGATCCTCAATATCATCGGCAACTGCAGCCGCCTGGTTCCCACGATTGAGAGCGCGCAGATTCCCGCGCATAACCCCCAAGAGACCATCATTGAAAATCAGATCCTCAACCTCCCGCCGAAGATTCGAGATTTCACTCTCGTCAATGACAAGGCTGGCACCACATTGCTCCATGTAGCGGGCATTCTCGTGCTGATGGCGATCCGCCGCATGCGGGTAAGGCACAAGGATTGCCGGGGTGAGGCATTCGATCAGTTCCGCAATACTGCCGGCCCCGGCCCTCGAAACCACGAGATCAGCCGCCGAAAGAAGAGAACCCATATCGTCACCGAAAGCTATGAAGCGCACATGGACGGGATCGCCCGCATCCGATTGCCGCACTTCTGTCCACTCCCGGCCCTTACCCACTCCAGTAATACAATAAACACTTATACCCTTCGAGACGAAGGCATCCAGATTCTCTTCCAGCCACGCGTTCAACGGTGCCGCACCTTGACTCCCGCCGAAGACGACAAGCAGCTTAGAATGTGGGGGAAGATCAAAAGTCCGGCGGACAATATCCTTCTTCACGTGCCTCACATCCCGCCGAATCGGAAAACCCACATGCCGTGCCCCCAAGCGCCCGAGCGACCTCAGCTTGACCCCGTGCGGAAGATAGACGCGGTCGGCAAAGCGCGCCAAAAAGCGGATCGCCTTCCCCGAGCGCCGGTTCGCTTCATGAAGAAAGATCGGAATATCCCGCACCGAAGCCGCCAGAACAAATGCCGTCGAAAGAAATCCACCAAAGGCGATGACCGCCGTTGGACGCTCCGCGCGGTAGTATTTATTCGCATCCCGAAACGATGCCACCACACCCGTTGCGAAACGCAAAAAGCCGAGTGGATGAAGCCGAAAGGGTGCACCCGCCACCCGCAGGGCAGAAAACTCCGGGTAGCGGCGATACAGGCGGCTGTCCACTTCCTTCCGGCTCAGGACCAGGACACAGGTATGCCCCCGGTCAACAAGCTCTTGCGCCATCGCAATCCCCGGAGCAAGATGACCCCCTGTTCCCCCACAAACGATCACAACCTTCACTTCAGGTTCCACTCCTTTCACGGGCACCCCATCCCGGCTTTCGGTTCCATTCGTCGAAGCAATTGATCAGAAGGCCCGAAAAGAAAAACATCGTTACCAGATTCGACCCGCCATAGCTGATAAAGGGTAGTGACATCCCTTTCGTGGGGAGGGAACCCGTCGCCACGCCCATGTTGATCAAAGCCTGAAGAATTATAAACAACAGCGAGCCTGTCGCGATCAGAAACAGATACATGTTTGGTGCCTTCTGCATCTGCATCACCACCACCAGAAAGATAACCAGAAAGGCGCAGCCAATGGCACCCGTCGCAATCAACCCCAGCTCCTCGCCAATGATCGGAAAAATGAAGTCGGTGTGGGCTTCCGGAAGAAATGCCATCTGCTGGCGCCCCTGCCCCAAGCCACGGCCGGAGACACCGCCACTCCCAAAGGCCAGCATCCCCTGCCACAACTGGTAGGCGCTGTCCTGGCGATTGGCATCCACATCCATGAACGCCGTGATGCGACGAAAGCGCACCGGATCCAGAAAAACCGCCACCGCAAAGAGCAAAATCCCGGCGAGCGCAGACGGCACCAAGTAGATCAACCGCGCCCCTGCAAGGAACAACATCATCCCTCCGACAAGAGCACAGAGTGCCGCCGTCCCGTAATCGGGCTGGAGCAGGATCACGGAAAATGCGATTCCGATGCCAAGTCCCGGATAGATGAAGCCGCGCAGAAATTCCGGGATGCGCCGCTGATTCTCCGCCAGATAGTGTGCCATCCCAAAGACAAGGGCCACCTTCACCAGCTCCGATACCTGCAGGTTCATGAAGCCAAGGCTTATCCAGCGGCGGGCCCCGTTTACCAGAATCCCCACCCCCGGAATCAGCACCAGAATCGACGCCACCAGAGCTATCCCGCACCCCACCCAAATGAGACGCCGCAACCAGAACAGGTCCAGCCGGGACGCGATGAGGAAGACAACCAGCCCGGCCCCCAGCCAGATAACCTGCTTGGTGACATAGTAGGTCTCCCGCCCCGCCTGAGCCCGCCCGACGCTATACAGGACCAAAATTCCCAGCGCGCATAAACCCAGAATCAGAAGCGTCACCAGAATTCCCGGAAGGCGATCACCAAAGGAACGGGACGCAGGTCTGAGTGCTTGGGTAACAGAAGGCATTGAAGCGAAGTCCTTAGGTCATGAAGTCAGTCTTGAGCTTCATCGGATGAACCGGCATCGCCGGATCCGTTCACGCCCTCAACCTCGACGAAGCGAAGGTCCTCATCATCCATCGATTCCAGATCATCAAGCGTAAGCCGACGCGGTGCCTCCTGGCCAATGATGGCTGGCGTGCTCGGCTGTTGTCGCAGCGGTGTCGGCGCCACAGCTTCGGTATTACGCGGAGCCGGAGGGGCCGCAGGAGGCCGTGAGGCCGAAGAGGGTTGCTGAGGGGTCGATGCCGAAGGTGTGCCGCTTCCAGGGATGACCAACTCCTGGCCGACGAAGAGGCGGCGGGGATCCGAGATGTTGTTCGCACCCATCAAGGCATTGGGCTCAACCCCGAATGAGCGGGCAATCGTGATGGGCGTGTCCCCCCGCTTTACCGTGTAACGTTGCCCGTCACGGGAAGCCGCGGGCGCGGTTGGTGCCGTCGATGCGGCACTGGAACGAACGGTTGTGCCCCCCCCCGATGCCTGCGGAACTTGAAGCGCCTGCCCCACCCGGATCGTATCCGAGGTCAGGTTATTCAACCGGCGCAATTCGCTCACGCTCACACCGTATCGGTTCGCGATCCGTGTGAGGTTGTCGCCCGCCCGGACCGTGTAGATTTCCCCGCTCGCCGACGTCGGTGTCGATGTCGATGTCGATGTCGGGTGCCCCCCCGTTGTCGCCGAACGCCCCGAGCCTGGAATCTTCAGGACTTGGCCCACATAGATTGTTGCACTCTTTGAAAGGTCATTCGCTTCAAGCAGCTCGTTCAGGGAAATGCCTTCCCGACGGGCAATGCCTGAGAGCGTATCACCTCGCTGCACCGAATAGTCTGAGCCGGCCGAGCCGGAATCCCAGTCCGATCCAGCATCCAGATCGACGACAGGACGCAGGCGGCCTTCCGAGCCCGGGGCCGTCGTCGAGATTCCAGTTTCTCGGGTGGACGCGCTCGAAGGACGCACCGGTTGGGAGCGACTGCCTGTGACCCCGCTGTTGAAGGCGCTGT
>CAYOIB010000102.1:0-7803 GCA_964403935.1 uncultured Puniceicoccaceae bacterium
GGGGGCAGACCTTCTTATCGGGTTGAGGGGGCTTCCGTTTTGCGGAGGGTTTGGCCCTCGTTCCACACGCCTTCGATGAGGATGCGCCGGGGGATGGCCGGGACGCCGCACTGGTTGTGGTTGATGAGGTCGGCGAGCACCTCAATGGCGACTCGGCCAATATTTTCCAGGGCCGAGAGGTAGCCACTGATGTGGCGATCTGGGCCCTTGATATCGACACAGGCCACCCCGATGGATTCGGGAATCGGTCCTGTGTGGGCCTGGATATAATCGAAATGGACAGGCTCGGAGAGGATGATGCTGTCGGGCTGGGCGCGGTGCAGCCATTTGCGGAAGACATCGGGCGGGGGGAGGGTATCGGGCACGAGGAAGGCCAGTCCCTTGAAGGGCAATCGGTGGCGTTGAAGAAAGCCTCTCCAGCTTTGGGACCAACTGAATTGGTTGCGTTCGTCGTGGCTTTTGGGGATGACGAGGCCAATGCGCTTGTAGCCGCGCTCCAGCAAGCGTTCGAGGAGGAGGGTCATATTGTGGCTGTTGTCGGTGGCGATGCGGTGAATGTGGGGGCTGTGGAGGCTCTGGCCGATGGCGACGACAGGGAAGGGCGCGAGGAGTTCCGGATCGAGGCAGTGGCGGGGCGAGCGGAAGGGCGCGAGAATGATGCCATCGACGCCGCGGTGCTGTAGACCCCTGAAGAAGCCGGGCAGGTTGGCCTCATCGCCCATCAGGATCGGTTGAAAGTGAAAACCCATCTCGGCCGCCCGGGTTTTCAGACCCAGGTAAATCTCGGCAAAGTAGGGCCGTTCGAGGCCAAAGGAACGCTGGGGCCAGGGAATCACATAGTTCAGATAGACCGCTCGATCCCGCCGGGCCGGATGGTTGGCGAGAAAGGCCGATACGAGGGGATTCGGTCGGTAGCCCAGCTCCTTGGCCATCGTCTGCACACGATGCCGCGTTGCCTCGGAAATACGCGGTGATTCCCGGAGGGCCAGAGAGACCGTGGCCTTGGATACCCCCAGGCGAGCGGCGATGTCAGCGAGCTTGATCATGGGAGGGGATGAGCCGCCAGAAGATCATGAAAAAGAGAAAAGGCAACGGAAAGTAAACATGTTAACCTGAGAAGGGGTTGTTTCGTTCGTTGGCTTTGGCAATAGAATAATGGGGTCAGAGGCTCAAGTGGGATGCGACCCAGTCCATGCGCGCCTTTGGCTTTTCACCCCAACATACGAACAAGGACGATGAATTGTTATGAAATACATGCTAAATAATCGACGTTACGTGCTGCCCGCTATCGCAGCCTTGGCTCTGACAACCTCCGCCTCGGCCGCCTTTATCCCGCTTGAAACATTCGACAGCCTGGCTGTCGGGAGTGCTCTGAGTGAGGTCGGAGGCTGGAACGGGAATGCGACCGGGAATACGGAAATTACCATTCAGCAGGATCCCGTGACCGGGTCCAATGCGATGTATGTTCCAGCTCAAGGTAATCTCAGAATGAACTTTGATTTGGGCAGCTATGCGGTGGCCGATCAGAGTGTGGCGACGCTCTTTTACAGCTTCTCGAGGACCGGAGGGGCTTTGGATCAGGGGGTCGGCTTTGCTGCAGGCCCTGTGGCTGCCCCCGCTGACCAGGGTGCTTATACGATCCACAAGGGCCCCACTTTGACGGCACGCAATGGGGGTGGCGACGCCTCGGCCTCTTCAGGTTTTGAGGTAGGGACTTCTTACAACGTTTGGCTTGTTCTGAATAATCAGGCAGGCACGGCGGATACCTACGATGTCTGGGTGCAAGGGGGCGCCGGTGCCTACGCGACCCAGTCGCAGCTCTATAGTAACCTCAACGTGCGCACGGGTTCCGCTGATGCGTATGAGGTGCTCTTCCTCCATGCCTTCCTTAACAATAGCGGAGGTGAACTCTACCTCGACAACTTCCACATTGATCTGACGGGGGAGAACTTGAGCGCGATTCCTGAGCCGGGCACGTATGCGGCCATTTTTGGGCTGCTGGCACTGGCCGGGGTGATGGTTCGCCGCCGTTTGAAGGCCTGATCCAATCATTGCGCATCGTATAACATGGTGCCGGAGCGGTCTGATTCCCCCGCCCGGTGCCATTTTTTTCTAACCGCTTCGCAAATTCTTGAAACACATGTTACGAACACCCCGATTCTCTTCGGCTTTCCGAACGAGCCGCTTTCGCTCCGCGATCCATGCTTGTGTGCTCCTGGCCTTGGCGTGGGCGGCGAGCCCCGAAAAGCTGGCCGGTCAAGCGACCTCGGACCGGCTTTATCTGTCGGGGACAGATAAGGACAACACGGTTGATTGGGCGTTCTACTGCACGGGCGGGCGCAACAGTGGTGCCTGGACGACGATTCCGGTGCCCTCTTGCTGGGAGCTGGAGGGGTTTGGGGCCTACCACTATGGCACCTACTCGGCAGAGGACGAGAGCGGCCTCTACCGGCATAGCTTTGCGGTGCCGGAAGCCTGGGAAGGCCGGCGGGTTTACATAGTCTTCGAGGGTGTGATGACGGATGCCACGGTGAAGCTCAATGGCCACTCGGCGGGGCCCACCCATCGCGGAGCCTTTTACCGGTTCCGCTATGACGTGAGCGGCCTCCTCGACTACGGGGCCGACAACCTTCTGGAAGTGACGGTTGATAAATCCTCCAGCCAGCGAAGCATCAATGAAGCGGAGCGCCAGGCGGACTATTGGGTTTTTGGCGGAATCTTCCGGCCTGTCTATCTACTCAGTGAACCGGCGGAGGCGATTGATGCCTTGGCGATTGATGCGCAGGCCGATGGCACGCTCCGGGTGCAAGCTGAGCTTCTGGGGATTGCGGGCGCCGACCGGCTGACAACGGAGTTGCGCACATTGGAAGGTGATCTCGTGGCCACGTTGCCGGAGCAGACGATCCTGCCCGGGAGCAGCATCGCGCTGACGGAGGGGACGGTTGCGGGCGTGAATTCCTGGTCTCCCGAATTTCCCAATTTGTATGAAGTGCAGGTGCGCCTGTATGAGAATGAAAGCCTCGTGCATGTGCGGACGGAGACCGTCGGCTTTCGTACCTTTGAGATCCGCGAGGGCGATGGCCTTTATCTGAATGGCGAGAAAATCCGTATGAAAGGAGTCAATCGCCATGCCTTCTGGCCCGACAGTGGGCGGACGACGAGTCCGGAACTGGACGAGGCCGATGTGCGGTTGATCAAGGACCTGAACATGAATGCGGTCCGGATGAGCCACTATCCGCCGGACAAGAGTTTTCTGGAGGCCTGTGATCGCCTCGGGCTTCTTGTACTCAATGAACTTGCCGGATGGCAGTATGCTTATTCCACCGTGCACGGTCGCCCGCTGGTGAAGGAGATGGTTTTGCGGGATCGAAATCATCCTTCTGTGGTGTGGTGGGCTAACGGAAATGAAGGTGGCCACAACCTCGCTCTTGTTGATGACTTTGTCCAATGGGACCCCCTGCAGCAACGGCCGGTTATTATTCCGACGAACTCAGACAGCCCAATCCTGAATGGTGTGAAGACGCGTCATTACCCTGACTACAATAGCCTGGTGAACGATCTGCAGGGGCCTGATTTATATATGCCCACCGAAATGCTTCATGGCCTGTATGACGGGGGGCATGGAGCGGGGCTGAAAGACTACTGGGAGGCGATTCGCAATGCGCCCTTGGGCGCCGGATTTTTCCTTTGGAACCTGGCGGATGAAGGCATTGTGAGAACGGATCGTGACGGTGCGCTCGATACGGAAGGAGACCGGGGAGCCGATGGTATCACGGGACCTTACCGGGAAAAGGAAGGGAGCTACCGCACGGTGCGGCGCCTGCTGAGTCCGATCCAGTTACCGGAGGCGCTTCCGGAGGTGTTTGAGGGTTCCTTGTCTGTTGAGAATCAATTTGCGTTTACTGATTTGTCGGAATGTACCTTTGAGTGGGTTCTCCTCGATCTCACGTTGGAGGCGGAAAGCGTGGTGGCGGAAGGGTCGCAACCCGGACCTGCCCTGGCCCCCCGAAGCACGGGCACGCTTATGCTCTCGATTCCAGTCGATTTTGCACAACATGATGCCCTCCGGGTGCATGCGTATGATCCGCATGGCCGTTTGGTCGAGACTTGGACGTGGCCGTTGACGGGGCGTTCGGAGTGGGCGGCGCGCCTTATTGATGAAGGTAGCGGAGAGATCACGGTGGCTGAGAGTGAGCAATACCTGGATCTGGCGGCCGGCAATGTAGCGGTGCGGATTCGCAAGGATAATGCCCGGTTGCAGCGGGTCCTGGACGATGGCATTGATCTCGGGTTCACCAATGGACCCAGGGTTGTAACAACGACAGGCACCGCCAACTCGATTCTGACAAGCCTGACGCATGGGTACGAAGGCGCGAATTATGTCGTGGAAGGGAGCTTCACGGGGGCGATGTCATCTGTGCGCTGGACGCTGACGCCTTCGGGGTGGTTGAAGCTGGAGTATGCCTACACGCTTGGGGGGCAGCGGGCTGATGGAGGGATTGCCTTTGATTATCCGGAACAAGGGGTGCAAGAAATCCAGTGGATGGGGCATGGGCCGGACCGCGTCTGGAAGAACCGCCTGACGGGCCCTGACTTTGGACAGTGGAGCAAAGTCTACAATACCACGCGCACCGGTCAGGAGTGGGGGTACCCGGAATTCAAGGGATACCATCGCGGGGTGGTGGCAGCGAAGCTGGAGGCGGCAGGTCGGACATTAACCACGGTCTTGCTGTCGGACGAGCTCTACTACCGCCTCTTCACGCCTGATGATGCGAATTCAGGACGAACAGGCCCAAATTTCCCGGAAGGTTCCCTCGGCTTTATGCACGCGATCCCCGGCATAGGGACGAAGTTCAAGAGCTCGGGGTCGCTTGGGCCTTCCGGACAACAAACCCAGTTGAGTGGCCCGCAGTCGGGAGAAGTGTGGTTTCATTTTGAAGCGGATTCGAGCTATCCCGGTGTCCTCGGAACGCTTGCCCCGGACAACTCAGGTGCGGTCGGCTTTGTCGCAAGTGAGGCATTTAATGACTCCGGCGTGGCTTCATTGACGTGGTCTTTTGGCGATGGGAGTCCGTTGCGAATCACCTCGTCGCGGGAAACTCATTACAGCTACTTGGCTGGTGGCGACTACACCGTGCGGGTGACGGCGCGGGATTCTTTGGGAAACGAGTTGTTTTTTGCCGAGACGGAAGTCAGCCCGAGTGTGATTTACGAGGAGGCCACGCCGGATGGGGATCTGCTTGCACGGTGGGGTTTTGATGATCCGGTCGCTCGGGGAAATGACGACAGTGGGTCGGGCCACAATCTCGCAGCATCGCCCTTTGCCGTTGTCACGCCGGGAAAGGACAGCGCGGCGGCCCTCGCCTTTAATGTATCGGGCAACCGTGCACGCTGGAACAATGCAGGAACTTACCTTAATGGGCTTGATGCCTTGACGATCGCCTTGTGGGTCCGCGCCGGGCAGACGGGTCTGGATATTGGATTCCTCGGCGGGGCGAATCCGACAGGGGCGGATAATAATCTGGGTATCCGCTACGATATCCAGGGGTTTGAGTCCGGCGGTGTTTCGCTTATCAAGGCGGCTTTGCGGGTGCGCGATGTCCTGGGTGGGAATCATGAACTGAATCTGGAGACGGCGAGCAATACCCAGTCCGCCGAGTGGCAACACATCACGCTTGCCTGGGAAAGTGGCGAAGCGCTGACCCTTTATATCGATGGGGTAAAGCAGACGCCGTTGTTTAATTCTGCTCCCGTGGAAGGGGTTGTTCACGGGGTCGGGGCTCTTACCCTCGGTGAAGGATCGCAAAGGGCAGGGCTTTGGCCGGGATCGGTGGATAATGTCCGGATTTATCGGAGGCTGTTGACGGAAGCCGAGGTTGCCGAGCTGCCGAGTGCAGGTGTGCCCACGGCCAATATGCCTCCAATGGTTTCTGCGGGGGAAGAGATGACCGTGGTGTTTCCGGGAGCTGATACTCAGTTATCGGGGGTGGTGAGTGATCCAGACAGTTCAGGAATCCTCACGAGCTATTGGGAAGTCTTTAGCGGCCCGGGGTCGGTGCAGTTCCAGAATGCGGCTTCTCCCGTGACAACAGCGTCTTTTTCTCAGGCGGGCACCTATGTCTTGCGCCTGATCGGTAGTGACGGTGCTTCGGCAGCGCATGATTTTGTGACCGTGACCGTCGAGGCGGGAGCCCCGCCGGGGTATTCGGCTTGGGCCGCCCAATACTTCCCGGACCTCGATGCCCCAGAGGCACAGGAAACAGCCGATTTTGATGGGGACGGGATGACGAACAAAGAGGAGTATCTGGCCGGGACAGACCCGACGGATGGTGCCTCCTACCTGCAGATATGGATCGACGGGGAGAGCCTTCCGGCGGCGATTCGGGTGCGTTTTGCCCCGGTATTTCCCGGCCGGATTTATACCTTGGAGTATGGGAAGGATCTCAAGGCCTTCGATTTTGAGCACGTGCCCACAATCGATCTGAATACCGGGACCGGTTCCTTTATCTTCGAGATGAACGATTTTGATCCCCTGTTCGTGCGCCTGCGCTGCGAGCTTGAAAGCGAATAAGAGGCATCAATGCGGTGGCCGCTCTCTCCTTGTGCAGGGAAAGATTGCCACTGGGACCCGTAAGTGAGCTAGGCTGGGCTCATGAACGCGCCACAAGCAACGGGTCTCGAGACCGATCCTCCAAAGGTCATAGCGCCTGTCGAGAACGACGGGGTTTTTCAGAGCTGGGCGTTTCCCGGTTCGCATTTTCACCTGACACAGGTGGAATTGCAGGACGGGACAGACCGGGTCAACGAGCTCGTGCATGAGCGATCGTGGTTATTGCATCCGTCGGAGAAGCTCGCCCTGCGGGGGAATCTATTCTGCCTGGAAGATCTGGCGGCATCCAAGGGCTGGATTTTTGTTTTGCCCGCACCTTTGCCCGATGCCCGACCGGTGAAGGCGGAGTATGATCTGCGCTTTTTGCTCCTGGAAGATCATTTGCGAGTTGAGGCTTGTCAGCCCTCAGGGGCCAAAGCGTGGGTGCAGTTGGAGTATAGCGGAGGGGTGGTGGAGCGCACGCGGGTCTTACATGGATGGCAAGCGGCACAGCGTCCGGCACATGCCCTCCATACGATGCCTTCGTTTTTGAGCAATACCTGGGGCGATCGCTCGCGCGACGGGCGGATGCACGAGGCTTTTATGTGCGAAGAAATCCGTCTGGCGGCAGAGATGGGGGTGGATGTCGTTCAGCTCGACGATGGTTGGCAAAAAGGAATTTCGGCAAATTCCACCCTGGCCGATCAGGGCGGGGTTTGGGAAGGTTTCTGGAAGTCGGATCCGGAGTTCTGGACGCCGCATCCGGAGCGCTTTCCGCGTGGGCTGGAGCCTCTGGTTGAACGGGCGGCAGAATGCGGGGTGATGCTGGGGTTGTGGTTTGCGCCGGACTCCTGGCAGGAGCTGCAGAACTGGGAACGGGATGCGGACTGTCTCATCGCCTTGTATCGGAAATACGGTGTGAGGCACTTCAAGCTCGATAGCATCGTCGCTGAAACCGGGACCGCCCTCGGAAATCTTCGACGGATGATCGAGAAGGTCCAGGCGGGGAGTGGCGGGGAGGTGGTTTTTGATCTCGATATCACGGCGGGAACCCGACCGGGGCCATTCGGGCTTCTATCCTGTGGTCCGCTCTTCGTGGAGAATCGCTACACCGATTGGCGCAACTACTGGCCGCACCACACCTTGCGTGTGCTCTGGCAATTGATGCCCTGGATCGATCCCCGGCGCCTCCGGATGGAGCTTCTGAATCCAGA
>CAYOIB010000103.1:0-7656 GCA_964403935.1 uncultured Puniceicoccaceae bacterium
CCCACCGGATAGGAGGCAAAGTCAACAATATGCACCCCGATATCGCCCAGCACCCCTTTGCTGCCATGTTTGGTGGACAGCCGCCAGAGCCAGCCGGAATTCTCGCGCCAATCGCCCCAATGGTTGCTTGCCAACCAGCTTTGCAGGTAACGGGCTTCGACATGGCGCACCTCCCCGATCTCCCCCCGCGCAATCATATCCGCCGCGGCGTGGATGGCCGAGCTGTTGCGGTAGGAGAAGTTGACCATGTTGATGGTGCCAGCGGCTTTCGCCGCCTCGGCCATCGTCAATGCTTCTTCATAATTGGGTGCCAGCGGCTTCTCGCAGAGCACGTGCTTGCCTCGCTGCAGGGCAGCCAATGATACCGGTGCATGGTAGGCGTCCGACGTCACGACCGTCACCGCGTCAATGCCGACCTCATCGAACATCTTCGTCATGTCCGTGTAAGCCGCCGGAATTGCGTAAGCCTTCGCAAAGGCCTCGGCCCGGTCCGCCATCACATCACAGCAGGCCACCAGCGTAACATTCGGGATTTCCTTGAAGAACTTGGCATGGGTTCGCGCCATACCACCGGTTCCAATTATCGCCAATCTAATCATTTTCGGGGATTCAGGGGGTTTTATTTAGATGAAAACCGCGGGAGCTTTTCCACGCCATCCCGACAAGGCAAGCCGGATAGTGGACAATCAGCCTCGATTGCCGAAGCGAGCTTCCCTCCCCTGCAACAAGCGCTGCAAATTTGAACGATGCCGCACCCCGACAATCAACGCCAAGCCCAAGCAGAACAGCGTCTGCCAGAGCGGTTGTCCCAGCATCAGGGACGTGATCGGCAGGCTGAAGCCAAGCAGAAGCGAAGCCAGCGAAACATAGCGGGTCGTCAAAAAGATCATCCCCCACACCAGCACCCCCACCCCCATAACCAGGGGCAGAACCACGAACAATCCACCGACGGTCGTGGCCACACCCTTCCCCCCGCGAAAGCGCAGAAACACCGAATAGCTGTGACCCAAGATCGCAGCGATCAGCCCTGTCACCGCAAGCATGTCACCCGTCACCACCGCTCCGGCCTCCAGCGGGGCCACGGCCACCTCGCCATAGCGCGCCAACATGAAGCCGGCCACCGCGGCGACCGCCCCCTTCAGCGCATCAAGCAAGAAGCAAGTGATACCCGGCCCGCGCCCCAGCGTACGCATGATATTGGTCGCCCCCGGATTCCCGCTCCCAACGCTAAAGATATCCACCCGATATTTCCGCGCGACGAGCACCGCGAAGGAAATCGATCCAACAAAATAGCCGAAGACCACGACAAACAGGAGGGCGATGATGGGACTCATGAAATGCGCAAAAGCAATAACCGAACAGGTGCCCGCCCGGATGGCAAGATCTCCCAAATCGAGAACTTCCTATTGCAAACAGAGAACCGGCAAAAGCCGCTTCGTGCTTGCAGGCAAGAGCCAAACAGTTATCTCTCAGGTTCACCACGGCCCCGCATACCTCTGCACGTCTTTCACTCCGTCCTCCCCGCACAACCATGGATCTCTACCTGTACCTGTCCCTCATTCCGGAAGCACTTCTCTTCTCCCAGCTGCCCCCCGATCGGTTTGGAAAGTACCTTGCCATCGGCGACAAACGATTATCGAAAGGGCCTGCCATTTTCTTCGAGGTCGATCCCGCATTCAGGAGCGAGCACCTGCCCATCGAGCGAGCCAGGAAAAAATGTGTCCCGCACTTCGATGGTTCTCTGAGGCGCTCGACCTATGTCTCCGTTTACCATGCGCTTGCCAATATTCCGACCTCCGCCCTCGGCTCCCTCCACCTCACCACCCGCGACGGCATCACCCTTGGACTCGAACGCTCGGAGAGTGGCTCACCCCGGAGAGACGGCCTCTTTCTCTACCAAGAGCTTTGCCCCGTCTCTCCACGCGTCGCGAGTCCTCTCAGCCCGGAGAACTTTTGTAAATATGTGACCAACCCCGATAGCCCCGCCTACCTCCCGCGCATGGTGTTCTGCGACCATCGGCTCGACGGCCTCGCCTCCGATCCTGAGAATGCGTCTTCAAACAACCTCCCCTACAAGAATATCAACCACCTTCGGGAATGCCTTGCCACCCTGAAGGGGCAGTCGAACAAGATGACGAAGATCGTCCACCGCGACCTTGATGCCTGCTTGCTCTTTTACATGGTCGAGCACGGGTTCTATGTCGGCGACCAGGACAGCTTTCACAGTTACGCAATGCCCTCTGAGGAAACGCTGGAACGCGACCACTACACCTGGTTGGCGTCCTCGCATTCCACCCCGCTTCTCTAGCATCTCTTACCCTGTTTCCAGCCCCACCCCGCGCGGGATACTTCCAGAACTATGATTACCGGACTCACTTTTGGCGTTCCACTCCTCGGGCTTGCCGGCCTCTTCATTGCGTTCCTCATCTTCCGGAGCATCATGCAGATCGACCCGGGCGAAGGGAAAATGAGCACCATCGCCGATGAGATCCACGCCGGGGCGATGGTCTTCATGCGACGCGAGCTGAAACTCCTCGGGATCTTTACCCTGGGTGTCGGCCTCCTCCTGCTCTTCAAGGATCCTTTTGAATCCCTCGCCTTTTTCCTGGGTGCCATCGCCTCGGCGACCGCCGGCTATATCGGCATGTACACCGCGACCAAGGCCAACGTCCGCACCACCTTCCAGGCCCATAATTCCGGCGCGAACAAGGCCCTCGCCACCGCCTTCTTCGGCGGCAGCATCATGGGCCTCACCGTCGCCTCCATGGGCCTGTTGGGCGTCGGCGGCCTCTTCATCTTTTTCGGCCATACCGAAGAGGATATCCACGTCATCCACGGGTTTGCCATGGGTGCCTCCCTCGTCGCCATCTTCTTCCGCGTCGGCGGGGGAATCTTCACCAAAGCCGCAGACGTCGGGGCCGACCTCGTGGGGAAGATGGAATCTGGCATCCCTGAAGACGACCCGCGCAATCCAGGGGTCATCGCCGACAATGTCGGTGACAACGTCGGCGACGTCGCCGGGATGGGCTCCGATCTCTTTGAGTCTTATTGCAACGCCATGGTGGCGTCCATGGCCATCGCCGCCACCATGGTCCTGGGGACGGATCGGTTGCTCGCGAGCGACCCCCGCAGCCTCATGTTCCTCCCGCTCGCCTTGGCATCCGGTGGCTTGATCTGTTCCATCATCGGCATCCTTATCGTGAAGGCCGCTTCTGCTGCCACCCCGGCCCGCGCCCTCCGAACCGGCACCCTCAGCGCCGCCGGGCTCTTCATTCTCCTCGCACTGGCCATAATCAAGCTCCTCGGGATCGATGTCTCGGTCTGGTATTGCGTTCTCGCCGGCACCGGCGGCGGTATCATTATCGGCCTCGCCACCGAGTTCTACACCGGCGGTCGCCCCATGCGCCACATCGCCGCGTCCTCCCAGACCGGAGTGGCAACGGTCATGATATCGGGCCTCGCCGTCGGGCTGCAGTCTGTCGTCATCCCGCTCTTCACCGTCGCCCTCATCCTTCTCGCCGCCAGCACTATGGCTGGGCTCTTTGGCGTCGGCATCGCTGCGGTGGGCATGCTTGCCACCATCGGCATCACCATGAGTATCGACGCCTACGGGCCCGTTGCCGACAACGCCGGTGGCATCGCCGAAATGGCTGGCCTCGGTCGAAAGACACGACAGATCACAGACTCCCTCGACGAGGTTGGCAACACCACCGCTGCCATTGGCAAAGGCTTCGCTATCGGCGCGGCCTCCCTTGCCGCCCTCGCCATCATCGCCGCCTTTATCAATGTCGTTCGGATAAAGCACACCGACTTCGCCCTCCTCCTCGATGATTCCTCTGTCCTCGTCGGAATCTTCATCGGCGGCTTTATCCCCTTCCTCGTGAGCTCCATCACCATGAACGCCGTCGGCGATGCGGCCCAGGAAATGATCAGCGAAATCCGACGACAATTCCGTGAGATCCCCGGGCTCATGGAAGGCACCGCCAAGCCGGACTCCTCCAGATGTATCGAGATTGCCACGACAGCAGCCCTCAAACGTATGTTTCCTCCGGCTGGCATTGCTGTCTTCTCACCCGTGCTCGTGGGCTTTATCTTTGGACCCGAAACCCTCGGAGGCATGCTCATCGGTGCCCTCTTGGGTTGTGTTCTCCTCGGCCTCTTCATGGCCAATGCCGGCGGTGCCTGGGACAACGCCAAGAAGTTCATCGAACAAGGCAATTACGGCGGCAAAAACTCCGAAGCCCATCGCGCCTGCGTCGTCGGCGACACCGTTGGCGACCCCCTCAAAGACACATCCGGCCCCTCCATGAACATCCTCATCAACGTCATGGCCATCGTCTCCCTCGTCATCGCCCCCCTGCTGTAGGGCCTTGTCTCGATTGCCATTCTGGGGCTTTTGCATAAAGCCGTATACCGCGCCGAGTTGAACGGGCTCGCACTACCTGAAATGGGGCAACCTTGCTCTCAACACGGCCCTGCAAGGGCTTTACAGGCCTTGCTCCTACTCCCCACGAGTCAGGTCCATGAGGTCATCAGTGGTTCCTCAATCTTTCCAAAGGTCGCGCACGGCTTCCAATCCTTGACGAAGCTCTTCGATGTTGCCCGGAGGCGCAGCCTCCGCTTCATCTCCGTTTTTCCAATTGCCTCACCGATTACAACTCCAGACGTTCCTGGCGTCACAGACCATGCTCATGCCCTCCGAGTTCACCGCTTGTCTGAAACCCGGATCCCGGCCGGGAGGTCGATCTCTCCGTCGGCAATTGTGATCGTGCCGTGAGGCGTTGGAATGGTGGCGAAAACATCCAGATCGACCACGGGTTTGTGAAGGCGCACAGAAGACCAGCCCGGACCGAGGTTTTCGATTCCGAGCCCCCACCGCTGCATGAGCGGAACCAGTCCGCTACCCCACCCATGGCACAGGCTCTTGGGCCAAGCGTGGAGACCCCACCGTCGGAAATCCTTCACTTCCGGCTCAAAGCTCTCCCAGATCGTCGCGGCATCATTGACGACCACCATCTCTGCCAGCCAGTTGCGCATCCGGGTCAAAGCACCCGCCGGATCACCCAGACGGGCTCGCGCCTCCTGCTCATAATACATGAACATCGGGGTGGCCACGGGAGGCTGGCCCGTAGCTTCAAATCCTTTCTGCAGCAGGATCGGCCGACGTTCACCTGAGGCCAGCCCAGCAAAGACCGCGCAGGCTGTGCTGTGTCGGGTGGGACCGCTCGGAACACCCCTTATCGCGGAATCATAGGAAGGCTCGGCCCATCCCGGCCCATACTTCTCATGGCCCGGCCTAACGGTCCGGAGCGTATGGTGAAAGCCCAGGTCTGATTGCCAGAACTTCTGGATAATTCCAGCCTCGAGGGCATCCGCCCGGCTGCGATACGTCGCCTCCGAGGCGGGCACGCCCAGCCAGCGACTGATACGGGCCGCATGACGCAGGGCCTCCAGGTATTTGCATTGCAACCAGCTCAACTCCTCGAGGCGGCCCCCTGCCGGCATGGCCGACCAATCAAGAAATCCGTAGTCAAAAAACAATTCGACGGCCCCAGATGAGCCACCCGCACCTTCCTCCTGAGTGTGCCGAATGATAAAGCCGTCTTTATTGACCTGCGTGCGGTTGACCCACTCGAGGAAATCCTCGACCAGAGCCCAGTTCTCCTTCCTTTCTGGAACATCCACGCCAAAGACCGCGATCTGATCTGCGAGCATGGCCACCCCGTCAAAGCTGAAATTCGGGATGCCGTTTGCCCACTGCTGCGTCGATAACTTCCCCAACATCTTGGCGGCTGGCAAGGGGTCGAAGAAAGTCGCCGCCCAAGTCATCGCCGTTATCCGGGCATCGCCATACCAACCGAGACGGTCACGCTTGATGCCATCCCAGAGATCATCAGGCCGGGTGCATGCCCGCGCCGTGTAAGCACTGGTCTGCCACAGCCTCTGCAGGGTCTTGTCGGAACACGCGAAGTCCCCCACCTGCCGCTCGCCCGCGAACCATCCCTCGGCACCCACGTACTCGAGCACGGCGGGGCGTTCCAGATCATGTATTTGCAGACGCACAAATCGGAAACCCACCGCAGGAAAGGCGTGTGTGTGCAACCCAACGCCAGGGACGTGCCAGTGAACCACCTGTCCCCAGCTACCTTGCCCGTAGCCACCAAGGCCCGCCGCCTCAGGTTCGCTTTCACCGAATGTGACATACACGTTCATTGGTCCCGGTGCACGCAGCCCAAGCTGAAGGATGCCCTCGAACTCTGTCCCGAAGTCGAGAAGGAGCTCCGCCCGACTCAGGCCATCGCCCGGAATCTCCAACGGAACGGGTTGCTTCCAGCGCTCCAGGGAAGCGGCCGGCCAAGGCTCACACCCATGGCCGCGCACCACCTCAACCGGATGAAGATGGACCCGTCCCCATCCATCGGCGGCCTTCTGAAGGACACGGCCATACAGGGGATCGGGACTGAGACTTTGGGGATGGAGCACGAGCATCGTTGGCAGGTCGAGGGGATTGGGGAGACCTCAAAAGACCATTCCGCCGCCCTTCATCTGTCGAGTCGATTTCAGGAATGTAGAAGTCTGCCTTCACGAAACTTCTACGGCTATTCGCTATGCCCTTCTCCGGCGGAGGATCACCATCCCGAGAACGAGGCTGCCGAAGATAGCGGCGTAGGTTGAGGGCTCGGGAATCACACTTATAGTCCCGGTACTGTAGAGCTCCTTGAAACTCCAGACTCGATTATCATCCAGCGTAAAGGCCTCGATCGAATCAAAGGCCCCGAAGAGTGCGTTGGCGGGAAGGATCGTGAATGCGTCACCCAGATCCGGCATGAAATCATTCCAGGAGAGAATCTCCAACGTGCCCCCCAGCAGGGTGATGTCGCCACTGACAACGAGCTGGTCGTATTCATCGCCTGGGACCAGTCCGCCAATTTCGATGACGAGCGTGGCGGTGGATTCGTGCACATAGTCGCCTTCAACTGTGGTCACGCCTGGTGAATTGCCGGGGCTGAGGAGGCCTGCATTGGTGAAGTTACCTTCAAAAATGCCCGAGCCTGTAATCATTCCGCCGTAGAGGATGATCCCGTCGGTGGCAGCGAGGACGCCATCGACGGTGGTCTTTCCGTTTTCCTGGGTGTAGCTGCCTGTGATCGAGGCGCTGGCGTCTTCAGCGACGTTGAAGGTGCCGTGATTCGTCAAGATGCCCGTATGAGTGTAGGCCGTGCCTTCAACCGTGAACGAACCGTTGGTGGTAATGGTGTTGAGTTCAGCGAGCGCGTTTGCCCCGTGCTGATCGACGATCTGGCCGCTGCCGCGCAAGGTCACATCCGCCCCAAGCGCCTGAATCCCGGCATCGTGAATGCGTAGTGTCCCGGCCACGTCATACTTCCCGCCGTCGAGGGTGCCGCTGGCTGCGAAGAAGTTGTTGAATTTGCCGAAGATCTCCACTTCGCCACCGGCTATGGCGCGGACCGTGCCGTCGTTTGTAAAGCCGCCACTGTTGGGCTGGATCACGAGATGGGCATGAGCAGGCGCTTCGATTATGCCATCCGCCGCATTATGGAGACGAAGTATGCCCCCACCGATGTTTCCCTGACCGCGGATCATGTTGGCGACGTTGGTGAACAGATGGTCGCTGCCAGCCTGACCGGTGATCAC
>CAYOIB010000104.1:0-7432 GCA_964403935.1 uncultured Puniceicoccaceae bacterium
GTATTGAAGTGACTGAATCGAAGCCTCAACAAGCCTACCTCTCCAGCGGTGAAGACGCTGTTGAGCAAGAGGAAGACGACAATCCCGACGAGGTGCGGGATATAGGTATATAGGAGCATGTCTAAAGTCAGGGGCCTTCGCTCGGGCACAAAAGAACACGCAACTCCGCGAGGAGCCGGTTGTTTTGTGCTTCTGTCCCGATGGAAATGCGAAGGTAATCCGGCAAGCCGTAATTGGCCACGGGCCGGACGATAATGCCTTTTCGTTGCAGACCTGCCGCAATCGATTCCGCCCGATCAAAACGAACCAGAGTGAAATTTGCCTCGCTTGGAACGCTCTCCAGCCCGAGCTCGCGGAAACCTTCGGCAAGCTGAGCCTGCCCGGTGCAATTCACTTCCCGGCTGGTGTCCACGAAGGCCTTGTCTTCCAGAGCAGCAAGGGCCGCTGCCTGAGCGACATTACCGGTGTTAAAGGGCGGCCGAACGGCATTGAGTGCCGCCGCCAGGTCGGGGGTGGTGTAGCCATAGCCCACACGGAGCCCCGCAAGGCCATAAATCTTGGAAAAGGTTCGGGTGCAAACAACCTTCCGCCCGGCACAGATCAGGGACCGCAGGTCGGCAGGCGAAGCCTGGTACTCGGCGTAGGCCTCATCGTAGCAGAAAATCACGTGGGGCGGGAGGCGCTCGGCAAACCGGATCACGTCAGCAGCTGGCAAGGCCGTGCCGGTCGGGTTGTTCGGGTTTGGAAGAAAAACCAGCCGGGTGCGCGGCGTGACCGCTTCAAGCATCGCCTCCAGGTCATGCACCAGACCCGGCATGGGAACTTCGATCGGGGTGCCACCATTGAGGATGGTGGCAATCTTGTAGCTCACGAAAGCGTGTGCCCCCATGATTACCTCGATGCCCGGTTCCACAAAAAGGTCGCATAAGCGGTAGAAAACTTCATTCGAACCGGCCGCAAGCACCAGCTGTGTCGCATCCAGTTCAAGTCGGTCGGCAAGCGCTCTTGTCAGCAACCAGCCGGAATTATCGGGGTACAGCCATGTGGAATTCAGTGAAGCCTGTGCCGCCTCAAGCGCGCGTGGACTGGACCCGAGGGGGTTTTCGTTCGATGCGAGTTTGATGACTTCTCGCGGATCGAGCCCGCACTCTCTCGCCACTAACTCAATCGGCTTGCCGGGTTGGTAAACCGGAAGGCGCTTGACCGCCTCCTTCATCAAGTTGGAAATATCCATTGAAAGCCCTGCATTAGTAGAGGCACCCCTCGACCTTACAAGGGAAATATCACTTTTGAGCCCGTCGAAACAAACCTCCGCCCACCGATTGCGGCACTGCCCCCGGATCAATTCCAACGCCGCCGCAAATATGGCCTTCGACCTGTGGATGCTCGAATCCGGAAGACCCGGGGAATCCGGAGCGATCCGAGTGTATGGTTGGACCCGGCCAGCCCTGACCTTCGGTTTTTCACAGCCGTGGAAATCGGTCGAGGACCACCGCCGGCAGCTCGAAGAACCTGTTCCCCGCGAATGCGTCCGTCGCCCGACAGGGGGCGGTGTCGTGGATCACCGCAACGATTGGACCTATGCCCTCGCCCTCTTCCACCCCACCCCTCTGGCCGCTGCCCGACCCCAAGCCGTTTACGACACCGTTCACCGTTCACTTGCCCGTGCTTTCGTTTCCGTTGGGTTGGAAAGCCTTTTGACCCCTTGCCATCGATCGCCATGCCAAATCGATGGAGCCGCGACCCCTCAAGCCCAACGCCCCGCGCTCTCCGTCTGCTTTCAGCAACCGGTTCCGGGCGACTTGGTGGCCCCGTCCACTGGCTTGAAAATTGCCGGGGCTGCTCTCAAGCGGACTCGGTCCGGCGTCCTTCTTCAAGGGAGTGTGAACGCCGCTTTTCTCAGTGAGCGAGCGGCAAATGAATTGGAGACCTTCTTTATTCAAGAGATCTCGGCCCTGCTCGAAACCGACATCACCCAAGGCACCCTTCCTCCGGTGCACGATCTTGAAGAATCAATAATCAGGTTCTCGTCCTCCGGGTGGAACCAGAGGCGCTGAACCCCCGCGGTGCCTCACTGTGAACCTTGGGACTGCACAAAAACGTGCTCCTGGCGCACATTGTCAGACGGTCGGGCATCGTCCAATCCCTCAGGGAGAACGACCTTAGCTTCAATCACCAGGCCCTCTGCCTGGCGCAGAAGATCCATATCAACCAGTAACTGGACCGCCTCAACTTGGTTTATTCGAAGATTCACTCGCTCCTCCATCACCAGCTCGCCCCCAAAATGGATTTGAAGCCAGCCACCCCGAACCAGTGCGGTGCCTCGGTTCTGCACCCCGATGACCAAGCCGATCGAGGATGCCGAAGCGGTGTCTCCTGAAAAAACGAAATCTGTCACCGCAAGGTCGTAAATACCGAAAGTGCCCCGCCGCTCCATCCTGGCCACATCGATCCTCCCCGCGCCATAGAAGGGATCGTGTCCCGGCCGACCGAGATCATTGCTGGTCCCGGCAAGGATGTCCCTGACGCTCTGTGGCGTGAGTGTCGGGTCCCGGCTCAACAAGCGAACGATGGCCCCGGTCACCAGCGGTGTCGCTCCGGAAGTGCCATCGAGATAGACATAGCTATCATTGAGCCAGGCGGAAGGCAGACCAAAACCCGGTGCGGAAACGTCTACTTTTCCGTAGTTTGAAAAAGGTGCCCGCCGATCTCGCGCGTCAACCGCAGCCACACTCACCACCTCGGGATATGAAGCCGGGTAAGCGACATTGGCCGTGCCGTCATTCCCTGCCGCCGCCACGATGACGACCCCGCGGGACTCCGCATAATCGATGGCTCGACGCAAGGCAGGCAAATCGTGGGGCGTGCCGAGCGAAAGATTGATAACACGAGCTCCCTCCTGAACCGCCGTCACGATCCCCTTGGCCAGGGTAAAGGTGTCCCCGCGACCATCCCCATCCAGAATCCGCAGGCTCATAACACTCGCCTCAGGCACCATGCCTGTATCGTAGCCATCACGAGCGACCAACTGATAGACGACCGCCGTGCCGTGTCCATTTTCATCGATCCCCGCTCGGGTCGGATCGGGATGTTCAATGGACTGGGAGACCACCGCTCCGGCGTACCCGGTCGCTTTACCTCCCACCTCCATGGGGACCACGAGGTCCGTCGAGCGAATGCGGGCCCCTGCAAGAGCGGGATGATTCGCCACACCGGTATCCAGGACAGCCACGTGCACGCCCTTTCCCCAGTCAGAATTGTCTTCCGGAGCGCCAAGAAATTGAAGGACCCCGGACTCAAACCCGACCAGCTCATGGTCGAAGGGGTGAGCGAGCTCATCTTCGGAAATGGGGGGAAGGCGGACTTCATAGTTGCCCTCGATCTCGTACCCCCGGCTCGCCAGGGCTGAAAAGGCACGATCTTCTCCACGCAAACGGGCATATCCGAGTTCATCGACCTGGGCCGTGATGCTGAATCCCAAACGGCCCCCAAGTTCTCGGATCTTCGCTAATTGCGCGACATCGCGGTACATCACAACCGCCTCATTTGGAAGAGCATCCGCTTCAACAACCCACGCCTCATGCCGCTCTTCGGCTGAACCTTCCGGTCGCCAGGGCGCAGGCAGCTTCCGGGAGTTAGTTTCCGTCGGGACTGCCTCCCGGAGGTCGGGAAAACCAGCGACTGCCGAGCCTTTCCTCTCTGTCATCTGCGGGATCGAAATCAGACTCCAGATCAGGCCAACAGTCCCTCCGACCATCAGACTCGCTGCAATGCGTCGATACATCTATACTTGAAACAATAAGCCCGCTATCGGCTGCGTCAACGCCGGAGTCTCACACCCGAAAGATCGCACCGAGCCGCTTTCCCAGCAAAAGGCTTGCCCCCAGAATCGTCACCCCAAGAAACGCCATCGCCCACACACCGAGCGCACTGGCGATAAAACGCCCGTCCCCGAGAAACTGCATGAGCTCGTAGATCGCCTTTGTGATCGGGAAATATTGCGCCTTCTGCGCAAGGATCAGTGAATCGGAGACCTCCAGCATGGACTGTGAAAAGGCCAAGAGTCCGCCGGCGACCAGACTCGCTGCAATCAGCGGCAAGGTGATACGAAAAGCGGTCTTGATCGGCGGAGCCCCAAGGTTGGCCGCCGCTTCTTCATAAGTCTCACTTGTGGTCTGCAACCCTGCGACCGCGGCGCGCACCACAAAAGGCAGCTTGCGCACAGCGTAGGCGATGATGAGGAGGATGGTGGGATTCTCCACTGGGTTGATGATGGCGAAGAACTTACCCTCCTGGCTCATGGCGAGGTAACCAAAGGCCAGGACCAGCCCCGGAACCGCCAGCGGCAGCATCGCCAGGCTGTCGAGCAGGTGACGCCCCGGCAGCTTCGACCGGACCACAACGAAAGCTATGGCGACCCCAATGACTACATTCAGAGCCGTGGCGAGGGCGGCATAGACGAGGCTGTTTTGGATGGAGGAAACGGTCAGCGGATGGCTCAAAGCCAGTTCGAAGTTTCGCAGGGTCCAATGCCCCGGAAGAATCGAATCATACCAGTCTCCCGCAAACGCCACCAGGATAACCCCGGCGTGGGGCAAAAGCGCGGCCAGGGTCACCCCCGAAAAGAACACAAGACACACCCCGCTGCCGAGCGGCCCCAACCGCTTGGCCGATCCCGCATGCCCGGCCTTGGCCATCATGGCAAAGGTATTTCGCCCGAAAAGCCCCTTGCCAATGGCATAGAAGAGAATGGAAAACATCAACATCACCGCGACCAGCGCATAGGGGAACGGGCTCCCCCCGATATCTTTGATACCAAAAAAAATCTGCACCGCCGTAAGCCGCGAGTAGTCAAATATCAGCGGCACCCCCAGTTCCGTGAAGGACCAGATAAAACAAATAGTGCATCCCGCGAACAAGCCGGGGCGCATCAATGGGAGTGTAATCCGAAAGAAGCGCTTCCACCCCCGGCAGCCGAGGTTGTCCGCCGCCTCCTCCATGGCCGGATCGATATTTGCCAGGGAAGCGAGCGCATTCAGATAGAGGATGGGATAGAGGCTCAATGCCGTGACAACAACAACGCCCCAGAACTGCCCCCGTCCCAGCCAATCGATGGTTTCACCCTCGCCCAGCCATCCAATGGCCTCCAGCAGCGCATTGGCTGCGCCATACTGCCCAAAGATATGCTTCACGCCGATCGCCCCGACAAATGGAGGCAACATGATGGGAAGAAGAACCAGTCCCATGAAAAGCTTCTTCAGGGGAAACACGTAGCGGTCCGCCATGAAGGCGAGAGGCACAGCGATCAGCACCGAGAGGGCCGTGGAAAAGATCGCCAGGGCAAAGGAATTCCGCAGCCCTTCCAGATAGATCGGATTCCGAAACACCTCGACGACGTACCCGACAGTAAACTGGTCGGCATCATAAAAGCCTCCCTGCAAGATCTGCCAGATGGGCCAGAGAAAAAAAGCCCCGAAGAAGATCAGGGTCGCACCATAAATTACACTCGCGCTCAGCTTCGACATCTCCCCAGGAAAAGCGCGTCGAGCCTCGCCTGCCCGCTTCAGCCCGTCAAGCCACGCCTCACCGAGCCTGCTTTATTTCCTTCCGCTCGCGGAGGGATTCTGGCAGATTCTGCTCCCGATGAGCTCAGCCACGGCAGCCGCCGGAGTTCATTAACTCGTCATGAAGCTCTTCAGTTACGGTGAAAGCCATGTGGGCAAGTCCCGCCCCACGAATGAGGATGCTATCCTCGTGCGCCCGGACCTGGGGCTCTTTGCCGTGGCCGATGGCGTGGGAGGCCTGCCGGACGGAGACTATGCAAGCGCGCGCACGCTCGACCTGCTCGCCGATGAGATCGCCCAACAGAAAGATGGGGAATTCGAACTCCCCTGGCTGGTGAACAAGGTCAACCGACGGGTTCATCTGGAAGGTCGCCAGCGCCAGCCAGCCACGGGAATTGCCACAACCCTCAGTTGCATTGCAATCCACCGGTGCCGCCTTCGCCTCGCCCACGCCGGCGACTCCGTCATCTATCTGATGCGCAACGATAGCCTGCGCACCCTGACGACAGAGCACACCGTTGCGGCCGAGATCCAGGGCAAGCGTGAAGCGGCTCCCGCACAAAACATTCCCGAACACTACTACCACACCCTCACGCGCTGCGTCGGCGAGAGCGATCCGTTGTTTGCCGAGACCCTGGAGATGAACCTGCGCTCCGGAGATCGCCTTCTGCTCGCCACAGATGGCCTGACCAAGGTCCTCTCACGCACCGAGATTCACGGTATTCTGGGAGCGGCCGCCACACCCCCGGCAGCGTGCAAAACCTTTATCAAACAGACCCTCGCCCAAGGCGCACCGGACAACGTTAGTACGGTCGTGCTCTTCATCCGCTGAACGCGGTCAACCCGCCCACAGGTCCGATGGATAACGACCCTGCTCCACCAAGTTGCGCAGCCGGGCAACCACACCCTCCCGGTCCTCGGGATGCGTCACCCCCATCCACTCGCTCCCTGAACGAAGAACCTTCACCTTCGCCTGATTGCGGCGAATCATGGTCGCCACCGCCGCCGGCAAATAAAATTCCTTCCGCGGGTCTGAACCGTGCTGGTCGAGAAAGTCCCGAAATTGACTCTCCAGGAAGTCGAAAATCTCGGGTCGAAAACCGAAGCAATTCATCGACGCCGGGGCATCCTCCGCCAAAGGATTTTCCCGCCGCATGGCATCGTAGTAGCGCGGCCCGGAAGCCCCACCCTCAACCTGCGTGCGCTCGTTGATCTCCTGCAGCCACCCATTCTTGTCGACCTCGCAAATACCCCGCGAGACCGTCCCATGCGCCGACAGGGTCTTCGCGAGCTCGAAGGCCACCAGACAAAAAGAAGGGGGCCAGCTATGGCTGGGCTGACTCAAGAACTCAAACAACGCCTGAAAGGCTTCCGCCCCGTAATAGTCGTCCGCATTGATCACGGCGAACGGCTCCGAAACCACCGGGCGCGCCACATGAACGGCATGCCCCGTCCCCCACGGACGCTCGCGTCCGGGCATCGCCTGAAAGCCCGCTGGCAATGCATTCAAGTCCTGAAAAACATAATCAACCTGAACGTGTCCGCGAAAACGTTGAAGGATTTTTATCCGAAAATCTGCCAGAAACTCCCGCCGAATGACAAAAACCGCCTTTGCAAAGCCGGCCTGCAAAGCATCGTAGATCGAGTACTCCAGGAGCGTTTCCCCGGAGGGACCTACGCCTTCAAGCTGCTTCAGACCTCCATAGCGGCTTCCAAGGCCCGCCGCCAAGATGAGCAAAGTGGGTTTCATTTCCCTGCGAATATGGATAGCTTCAATGTCGCCGCAACGGGTTTCTTATTTCAGCGAAATAAATATCACAGTCATTCAAAAATCAACAAAAAAGACACAGAGTCTATTTTATTGACAA
>CAYOIB010000105.1:0-7221 GCA_964403935.1 uncultured Puniceicoccaceae bacterium
GGGTCGCCGGGGTAGTTGTCCAGGTGATTGGCCCAGACAAGTTTCCCCGATCGTTCGAGGCTGGTGGAGCTTGCATCGGTCACCTGCACTTCGAAGCCAATCTTTCGAAAGTCCGAGAAATTGTTCTCATCTATGTGGAAGTGTTGGGCGACGTTTTCAGACGGAAAATCGGGGGTGGCAGGGTTCCAGAGCAGCTCCAGGTCGATCCGGATTTCCATCCGGTAGCCATCTTCGGTGGAGGTGACCCAATAGCTGACCCCGCCGGTATCGGCGGAATCGGGTTCGGGTGTCCAGGCGTCTGTGGAGTGGAGGCCGGCTTCGATTCGGGGATCCTCACCCAGGGCGGGGCCGATGCCGAAGCGAAGATGATAGTCATTGCGGCGGAAGGCGGAGACGTCCCAGGAGGGAGCGAGAGTCCGCGTATAGGTCCCTGAAAGGAAGAGTTCGACGGAGTCGGCGTTGCCGATCTTGTTGTCGATCGAGGCCACGAGATCTTTGTCCTGTACTTCAACGAGGACATAGAGGTTGTCTTCGTCATAGAGGGCCTTCCACCAGCCGGAGAGGGTGCTGGCGGGAGCATTCTGGGTAGATGAAATTGGAAGCCAATTATCAAGCGTATGTGCGGGGGCAAGCTCCCAGACAGGGTCGGCTTCTCCATCAATCACAATCTCATCGGAAAATCCGCCTACAGCAAAGCCGAGGCGGACAGGATCATCTGGATCGGGTTGTGCGCAAAGGGATCCTGCGAGGAGGCTACAGCTTGCGGAAAGAATGGAAAGCCATCGGGAGTTCACGATACTGGCTATACGTTGGAATGGGGAAAATGGATGCAGGGATGGGCCCTGCGCCGGGCGGGATGCGGTTGAGGTGGGGGCGATTAGGCTCCGGGATCGAGGTGGAGTTCGGCCGTGAAATTATGAGCGATGGTTTCGAGGGACTGGTGCAGTTGATCGAGCTTCAGCCCGTCGGGCAGGTGCAATCGGGCGGAGGCCTTGAAAAGCAGCTCTGCGCTCATAGGCGCGACAAAACGCTCGGTGGCGAGTTCGACGACATTGACGCCCTCTGTGGAGAGGATGCCAAAGATCTCTGAGACAATACCGGGTTGGTCCTGCGCCAGGATTTCAAGACGGGCCGATTGGGCTTCGGGTGCGCTTGTGGCGATGGGGGCTGCGTTTTCAACGGTGAGGCGGAGGCCATCCAACTGCCGGAGGGCCGCGATCAGGGCACTGCTTTCGGTCTCCGGCACTTCAGCGCGGGCGATGCCGGCAAACTTTCCCGCGAGGTGGCTCATGCGGCTCTCGAGCCAGTTGCCTCCGTGGGCGCGGATGGTGGTGGCCAGTTGAGCGACAAGCCCGGGGCGGTCATCCGCGAGGAAGGTCAGTACAAGTTCGGTCTTCATTCACCGAGTTTGTTGAAGGTGCCAAGGGGATGGCGACATGAAAAAGCCGGACGCGTGAGGCGTCCGGCTTGAAAGAGACATTTGGTAATGGGTGTTGGAAGCTTACTTCCGCTCGGTCCGGATGAGCATATCCTTGGCCGAAGCACCTGCCGGAATGAAGGGCATGACATGCTCGGTGTAGGGGACCACGACATCGAGGACGTAGGGTCCGTCGTGGTTGATCATCTCTTCGATGGCGTCGCGCAGGTCGGTTTTCTTCCAGACCCGGCGGGCGCGGACGCCGAAACCCTTGCAGATGGTAATCCAGTCGGGATAGAGGGCTTCGACATTGTCGGGACCGCCAAGGTTATCGGGGTGGCCGAGGACGGTCTGGCCGCGGACGCCTTGGTAAAGGATGTCTTCCCACTGCACGACCATTCCGAGGTGCTGGTTATTCAGGAGCAACACCTTCACCGGAATCTTTTCCATGATGGCGGTGGCCAGTTCCTGCACGTTCATCATGAACGATCCGTCGCCGTCAACGTCGACGACGATCCGGTCGGGGAAGGCGACCTTGGCACCCAGGGCGGCGGGCAGACCAAAGCCCATTGTGCCAAGCCCGAGCGAGCTCAGAAAGCTGCGGGGCTGGTGAAACTTGTAGAACTGGGCGGCCCACATCTGGTGCTGGCCGACACCGGTGGTGATGATGGCCTCGCCCTTGGAAACCTCGTAGAGGGTCTGGATGGCGAGTTGTGGCTGAATGTGCGGGTTGTCGTCGAATTCAAACGGGTACTGTTTCATCCACCCGTGCACCTTCTCCAGCCATGGGCTGATGTCCGGCTTCTTGAAGCCGCGCTCGCGGATCAACTCACACAGGCGCTTGAGGGCATACTTCACGTCGCTGTGGACGGCGTAGTCGACGATCTTGTTCTTGTGGTGTTCCGACTTGTCGATGTCGACATGGACGACGGTTGCATCGGGGGCAAACTTTTCGATGGCACCTGTGATGCGGTCGTCAAAGCGCGCACCGAGAGCGATGAGGAGAGAGCTTTCGCAGACGGCCCAATTGCCGGCGACACCCCCGTGCATCCCAAACCAGCGGAGACTCTGCGGGTGATTTTCCGCAATGCCGCCCAGGCCCATCAGAGTCGTGGCGATGGGGAAGCCGGTGAGCTCGACCAGTTCGGCGAGCTCTTTCTCGGCCTGACCACTGATAATGCCGCCACCGGTATAGAAAACGGGACGGGCTGCCTTTTCAAACTCGGCGATGACGGCAAGAAGCTCTTCGTCGGAAGCTTTTGGCGAGGGGTTGTAGCCAGGAAGTTGCATCTCGGCATTCATGGCCGCTTCCAGTTCGGCTCCGCCGATGGTTGCCTGCTGGACGTCCTTCGGCAGGTCGATGACGATCGGGCCGGGGCGTCCGGAGACCGCCAGGTAGAAGGCTTCGCGGACGATGCGCGGGATATCGCGGATATCCAGGATCAAGTAGCTGTGCTTTACGATCGGCAGGGTGATGCCATAGACATCGGTTTCCTGAAAAGCGCTCTTGCCGATCAGCTCCTGCTTCACCTGTCCGGTGATGGCAATGAGCGGGACAGAGTCCATCTGCGCATCGGCGATGCATGTAACGAGATTGGTCGCACCGGGTCCGCTGGTTGCCATGCAGACGCTGGCCTTACCGGTGGCGCGGGCATAGCCATGGGCCATGAAGCCGCAGCCCTGCTCGTGGCGGGGCAGGATCGTGCGGATGCGCCCGGAGCGGGTCAGGCTCTGGTGGATCTCGATCGAAGCGCCGCCGGGGTAGGCAAAGATGACGTCGACGCCCTCCTGCTCAAGGCAGGTGACCAACAGGTCGGCACCTTTGACGACAGTGCCGGCCGGGGGCGGGGTCACGTGGGTGGACGGCTTTTTGTCAGAAGGGAGGGTTTCCGTTTTCATTCTTCTGTATCCTTACGAGTTTCGGGTTCCGATCGATGCAATTGTTTTATAACAGGAAGGCTGTCTCTCAAGAGCGCGTCAATCCGGAGCACGATCGAAAGTGCCATCCGAATTTGATTACAACCGTGGGTGACAAGACCGCTGCTGAGTTTTCAGAGGCTCCACTTAGCCTACGAGTTTCTCGTAGTCGGCGGCAGACAAGAGCTTGTCGATTTGAGCGGCGTCTTCAGGACGGATTTTTACCATCCAGGCATCTCCGTAGGGAGATGCGTTCACCTTTTCAGGTGCGTCGGCCAGATCCTCGTTAACACTGAGAATCTCGCCGCTGATGGGCATAAAGAGGTCGCTTGCGGCTTTGACCGACTCGACAACGCCGAAGGTGTCGCCTGCGGCGAAGGTGGATCCGGTCTCGGGTAGCTCGACAAATGTGACGTCGCCAAGGCTCTCCTGCGCGTAATCGGTCACGCCTATGACCACCGTGCCGTCATCCGCCATGCGTAACCACTCGTGGTCTTTTGTATATCGTAAATCTGAAGGAATCGCGCTCATGTCACTGAATTCGCGCACCATTCGGAATTGAGGGGTGCGGCGCAAGGTTTTCTTTCCTTACGGGTTGGGGTCTCTAACTATCTGACCGTTCGGAAACAATTTCCCAGTTGAAGCTTTGCAGAAGCCGAATCTGGAGGTGGATCCAGGGGAGAGCAAGGGCGGTCACCAAGGCCAGGGAGAGAAGGCTGTCGATGGCGACGCGCTGCCAGAAGGTGCCGATCGCACGTGCGGGACCCGCGAAGACGACCGTGACCGCGAGAAGGAAGAGCAATTGTGCGGCGAGGGCAGTCAGGCGCACCTGAAACGGGACTTGACGACGGATGCGGGGACGAAGGCAGACAATGAGCGTCCAGAGGCCCAGTAGGAGCAGGAGCATCGGCCCAAAGCCGGGGGAGTGGATGGCGTCGAGCGAGCCACCAATGATGATGACGAGGAAGGCACCATGAAGAACCCGCAGGTAGAGGCCGGCAAAGAGGACGAGGAGGGCGTGGAGGTGAATCGAGACGCCCCAGGGCGCGAGGAGGTGGTTGGCCTCCATCATCGCGCCGAGGAGGAAAAGGTTCATGATGATGACCCAGAAAACAGGAACGGCGCGCGACATCGTTCGTCCTTCTTAGTTTTTCACCGCATCCTGCGGTTCGATGGGCACAAGAACCGTCACTTCGCGCACGGAAAGAAGCTGATCGCTCAGCCGGACAATGCCGCTTTGGAAAAGGCCGTCGGGATTTTCTTCCAGGCGGTAGACTGTCCCGATGACAATTCCGTCCGGGAAGACGCCTCCGAGGCGGGACGAAATGAGGCGTCGGGGTTCGCGGAGATCGGCAGTGATGTCTGCGGGGACAGTGGCAACAGTGCCCCGGGGGGGCGTCAGGGCGGAGTGGAGTTGCCCTTGGTAGCGTACGGGGCGGGTGTCGCCTTCAAAATGCGCGGCAACTCGGAAGGTGGGGCTCGAAACCAATTCGACGACGGAGGTGTAGGCATGGACTTCGCGAACGCGCCCCACCACGCCGTGTCGGAAGATCACGGCATTGCCCTCCTGAATGCCGCTATTGCGCCCCTTCCGGATGGTGAGGTGGTGCCACCAGGTATTGAAATCCCGATGAACAACGCGCGCGACCTCGCTGCGGAACTCGGTTTGCGGGGGCATGCCCAGAAGGCTTTCGAGGCGTTCGATTTCGAGGGCGAGGGTTTCAAACTGCTGGTTTCTTATATCGTAGGCAGCATTCAGGCGGGCGAGTTCGATGCCAGCACGGATGATGGCGTCCTTCGAATGAGCGCGTGTTCCCCAATACTCCTGCAGGTCGCGCAGGTGGCTCATGGTCGTCAGGGCCGGGGCTTGGAATTCGAAGAAGGAGGTGCGGGTGAAGCTTCTGAAGGCAGCGGGGGCCAGCCACCATGCCGCAAAGACAGCAATGGTCACGCCGAGGGCTTTCAACTGGAACGGGAGGCGCAGAGGCATGAATCAGGAGAAGAACGCTCGAGTGTGAAGAGCCCGATCCGCTGCGCAAGCGGCAACCACTCCGGCTGCGCCGGATTTGAGGAAACGCCCGCGTCTCTCGCCGATCACGGCTTGTTTTTCTGCATCCAATGCAGGTTCTGCAAAACCATTCCGGTACCGTGGGCGACGGCGGAAAGGGGATCCTCGGCAATGATGACTGGAAGACCGGTGGCGTCACTCAGAAGTCGATCCAGGTCGCGGATCATGGCCCCTCCGCCCGCGAGAACGAATCCGCGGTCCACCAGGTCGGCTGAAAGCTCGGGGGGGCAGCGTTCGAGGGCGTTGCGCACAAGCTCCACGATGGAGGCGATGGTGTCGTTGAGGGCTTCCCGAATCTCCTGCGACGAAATATGAAGGGTCTTGGGCAGGCCAGCTACAGAGTCCCGGCCTTTCACTTCCATCGTCAACTCCTCTTCGAGGGGCGCGGCCGAACCCACCTTGATTTTGATTTCTTCGGCGGTGCGGTCCCCAATCATCAGGTTATAGGCCCGCTTCATGTAGTTGATGATGGCGGCATCGAGTTCATCTCCACCCACGCGGATGGATTTTGTGTAGACGACGCCGGAAAAGGAGATGATGGCGACTTCGGTCGTGCCCCCGCCGATGTCGACAATCATATTGGCTGTCGGCTCCTCGATCGGCAGGCCGACGCCGATGGCTGCGGCAACGGGCTCCTGAAGGAGTCGGACTTCGCGGGCACCGGCGTGGATCGCGCTCTCTTTTACCGCTCGACGCTCGACTTCCGTGATCCCGCTGGGAACAGCCACCACCACGCGGGGGGGGACAAAGCGCATGTTGTTGCCCACCTTCTGGATGAAGAAGCGCAACATCGCTTCTGTGATCTCGAAATCGGCGATGACGCCGTCTTTCATCGGACGCAAGGCGGTGATGTCGAGCGGGGTCCGCCCGAGCATCCGTTTCGCATCTTCACCCACAGCGATGACTTCCCGGGTATCGTTCTTGATCGCGACGACACTCGGTTCACGCAGAACGACTCCCTTGTCGCGCACGTAGACCAGTGTGTTGGCGGTGCCGAGGTCGATGCCGATGTCGTTTGAGAAAAAGCCCAAGGTATTACAGGGAGAGGGATTCGAACAGGATCCACTTTGGATCCTCTCTGTTTCATTCTAGGTGTGGGATGTCTTGTCAAAGCAGAAGTATCACCGGTTCTGCGCCAAATACGGCATGAATCGGTTTCCTCCGAGGTATCCTTGAGCGATCGTTCGGGTCGTCTGAAGAACTGCGGCCATCTTTCACATTATGGACATCCCTAACCAGCCGTCGGTTTGCCTCCTTTGGAAAGTCGTCTGCGACCCATGCGTATGGGCCATCCCGGAAGGCACCCGAGGGCATGAAATCGTCTTCAGCGCCGACGCGAGCGCTCCCTCCTCTCGCCGCCACGCCGCACATTTCCGGATCAAGCTTGCCCCTCCCTCGTTCCGGTGCTTTCAATTGCGAAGCAAATCGCACGCAAACATCCAATCTAAAAACTAGAACTCTCAATGGGCGACAAATCTCCAAAATCCAAGCAGAAGCATCAAACGCAGAAGCAGGGAAAATCCGACGCTACTGCCAAGGAGAAACAGCGTCTGATTGATAGCAAAAAAGCCGGTGCCGCTCCCTCCGCAAAAAAGAAAAAATAACTGTCCTGCTTCGGCGCGTCCATAGTCTACCAGGTAAGATCTACTTGCGCTCGGTGGCACAGGCATTCCTGCCTGTGGTGGCTGGTGAAGAGCCGATGGTTTCTCAGAGGCTTTCCTTGCCGCGTTGCCAGACCGCGGAGGCATTCCTGTCGGGACGGGTTTCGGCGCGTCCATAGTCTACCAGGTAAGATCTACTTGCGCTCGGTGGCACAGGC
>CAYOIB010000106.1:0-7195 GCA_964403935.1 uncultured Puniceicoccaceae bacterium
AAAATGGTGGAGGTGGCGGGAGTTGAACCCGCGTCCCGAGGGGTTTAGTGCGGTGCGTCTACAGGCTTAGCTTGTCTATTGAAGGTTCGCTTCGGGACTGCGGACGAGCACGCCACCCCGTTGCTATCGACCTGTAAGTTACGGCGTATTCCCGGTCGCCCGGAATGCGCTATACCCGCTAAACGTCAGGTTCCCCCTCAGCGGGTGTCGGGAGGTTCCTGTCACGGACTTTAATTAAGCCGCGAGTGCGTATTCTTGTTCGCCAGTTAATGGCTTGGTGGATATTGATAAGGAGCCAACCACCATCTCCTGCCTGCAACACCACATGCCATCCCAAGGTCGAATTCCGGAACACCCCCAAATTCGAACCCTGAAGCCATGCGGCGGCTTCAAAGAACATCGAAGGTTGGAGACTCTAGGTTGGATTCTATTCCTGTCAATCGTACCACGACAGATTAAACGACGAACAAAGTCCCCAAGGGGTCAGTCCATATCGACGTCAAGAATCTTGCCTTCAGCGGAGACATCGACCTCGAGCCGAATTTCCTTGTACTGAATTCTGACTTCATAGCTGGTCCGCCCGTTGTCGGAATCCATCTCCACCGCCGTGATGGTGGCTGTTGGGAAATATTCATCAAGCACCCGGACCACTGCAGGCGGGAGCTGATCTTCCGGAATCGCCCGATCGGCGGACGCGAATGGAATACAGATGAAGGAGGCAAGAAGCACAAATAGGAATCGGAGTTTCATAGACGGAAAACTATCCGGGATCTCCGGGATTTGCAAGTCCAGGCTCTTTCCATCTGCAGGCGGGCGATCACCGATCCGGGCCCCTGCTTTGAATCCGGGGAAAGACGCAACAAAAAGCCGGTCGCGTGGGCACGACCGGCTTCATGAAAGACATTGAACTGGGTCACTTACCGGCGGCGGCCGCCACGACCGAAGCTCCGGGTGTTGCCTGATGCTGAAGCTCTTGAAGGCCCACCCCTCGATCCCTGACGCCCGGAACTTCCCTGTCCCTGATGGCGTCCCTGGGGACGGAAAACCGTCCGTCCGGGGATCGGAGGATCGATGGCGAAGGGATGATTCGCAAGAATAGGAACGTCTGTCCGGATCAGCTTCTCGATGTCGCGCAGGTAGGCGCGCTCGTCCGGCTCACAGAAGGCAATCGCCTTGCCGTCTGCCCCGGCGCGAGCCGTGCGGCCGATACGGTGCACGTAAGATTCGGGTTCATTTGGAATGTCGTAATTGATGACCAGGGAGATGCCTTTGACATCAATCCCCCGTGCCGCGATATCCGTCGCCACAAGAACCCGTATCTCACCGGAACGAAACTGCTCCAGAGCCCGTTCCCGGGCGGACTGCGACTTGTTCCCGTGAATCGCCTCAGATCGGACTCCATTCAGGGCCAGGTGCTTGACCAGCTTGTTCGACCCGTGCTTGGTCCGGGAAAAGACGAGGACCAAGCCTTCACCATGCTCTCCAAGGGTGTGGATGAGCAATTTGGCCTTATTCGTGCGGTCAACGTGGCAGACATGTTGCTCGATGCGTTCGGCCGTGGTCGATACTGGCGTCACATCCACACGAACAGGATTGCGCAACAGCGTTGCTGCAATCTGACGAATCGGCTCCGGCATGGTGGCCGAAAAAAGAAGAGACTGCCGCCGTGGCGGTAACTTGGCGATGACGCGCTTCACATCGGGCGCAAAGCCCATGTCGAGCATGCGGTCGGCTTCATCGAGAACGAAGGTCTGCAAGTCATCGAAGGCGACGTGCCGCTGGTTCATCAGATCGATCAACCGGCCCGGCGTCGCGATGACAACATCGACCCCGCCACTCAAGGCCCGGACTTGCGGGTTCTGCCCGACACCGCCAAAAATGACAGCGTAGCGAATCTTCAGGTACTTGCCATAGCTGGCAAAGCTTTCCCCGATTTGCGAGGCGAGCTCACGCGTTGGGGTCAGAATCAGAACCCGTGGGCGTCCCGGAGCGCGTGTCCTGGGCTCACCTGCCAACTGATGCAGAATGGGCAGGGCAAAGGCCGCCGTCTTGCCCGTTCCGGTTTGGGCGCAGCCCACCAGATCGCGACCTTCCAGAAGGTAAGGAATTGTCTGCGCCTGAATCGGCGAAGGCTGGGTGTAGTTTTTTTCAACAAGGGCGCGTTGAATCGGCGGAGCCAGATTCAATGCGCTGAAGGACGTAACTTCAGTCATAACTCAGTGATGCCCGCCATGCAGGCACGGGCTTTATCTTTTCGATCCCGCTAATCCGCGGGGGGATTCTCCAAGACGGAGGGCTCGATGATTGAGAGAAAGCCTCTGAACAGTCTCTCATCGAAAAGACGCCCGAAAGGGTTGAGTAACCAAAGAAACGAGCCAAACAGAGCGCGGTCAATTTCCTCAACTGGGAGCACGCTCGTCGGTGGATGACCGAAATGCAACGCCTAATTTTCCCGCGGTGCCAAGAGCCCCGGGAGAAGAGATTGGGCGGACCCCATGAGCGTATTCATCAGAAGGGAGCTGGGGTTCCCCAACGAACCTTCAATTGGGAAGGTCGGCCCCTGAAGGTAGCCGAGGTCATCCGGTGTGCTGCTCTTCAACTGCCGTCCCTCGCGCAGGGCATCGGCCAACTGCCCCTTTGCAGAAAGCTCGAAGTTCAGGCTCAAAGGCAGGTCCAGAAGATCGACCCCTTCGTGATGTTCGATGCGCCCACCGCCGCGAATACGTGTCTCACGGCTCACCAGATCAAATTCCCGCAGAACAATATCGAGGTCCGCGGCGCGCTCTACCCGAAAAATGACGCGATCGTAAGGAACCTCCCGCAATTGGTCCAACACAAGCTGAGCCCAACGCAACTCGCGGACATTGCCCATCAGAGCGCCAAGCAAATTGGATGCTGTACTCGCTATCTGGGTCCGTTCACCAAGTGGCCGGAGAACCCCAGCACTGGCGGATTCCAGCTGAAAACTTCCCTGAAGGCGTTCCCCGATCCGAGCCAGGTTGGCTGCCGTCGAGCCAAACTCCCCGTTAACATCAAAGGTACCCTCCAAGATCCCGGGCTGCTCCCCTCCCGGCGGACGCAGAAAGGGCGTCACATCAAAATCGCGCACCGAAAGGCCACCCTCGAGGACGTAGGGCATGGCACGGCGCGAATCATCAAAGCGAAGACTGGCGCTCAGATCAAGGGGGGCCTCACCACTCGCACCCGTCATCTTGACCGTCACCTTGCGCCCTTGCTCAACCGTTGCCTCGGCACGAAAATCCTGGATCGCTGTCTCTCCGAGAATAAGGCGCTGAATGGATGCCACCGCACGACCGTCTAAACCTTCCCAAAGGGGCGCCGTATCCGGCTCGTCCGATACCTCCACCGGTTCTGCCGCTGTTTCGGGAAGCACGGCCAACAAGGGCTGCCATTCCTCCACATCCAGAACATCAAGCGTGAGTTCCGCCTGAAATTCGAATAACTGCCCGCTATCGGCCTCCCCGCCCGCTGCCGTGAAGTTGCCCGAGGTCGTCGTTCCGGGTCCTGTCAGAGTGATGCCTGACACCAATTGAAATCGATGGGTGGGCTGAACAATGAGTTCGGGCTCCAGACGAATGGAATAAGGTCGGCCCTGATAGCCGCCAGGCCGCAGGTCCCGAATATGCACCAGACCCTTGGCCCGAACAACCGCCTCAAGTGTGCCCTGCAGCTCGAGCCTCATCATGCCACTCTGAACCCCGGGCCCGGCACTCGCGGAAAAAACCGGAAGCATCGAAACACGGGCCAGGTCTGCATCCCCCCGGAACTCAAAGGTGCCATCATTGAATGTATTGAAATCGCGGATGACCGCTCCACCCGATCCCGCAAACAGCCGCCCATCCGGACCACTTACCCGCAGATCCTTGAGCTCAACAGTGGCTTCTTCCTCCCCCGACCATTCCATCCGGGGCGTCATCCGCACCTCAATACCCGAAACAAGCAGTTGCTCACCTTGTTGGAGTCGAAATTCAGCGACACCCACAGGTGCAGTTGCCCGCAATTCAAGACGCTTCTGATTGACGGCGATCACCGCCTCAGTGGGCAGCGTAAAGCCACTCACATTGTAACCTTCCATAAACGGCTCCAACAACTGCAGTGGAAAACGCTCCATGCGGAGCCTCAGGACATCTCCACTCAACCCATCCAAGCCCAGATCCTCCGCCTCAAGCTGAATCTCAAAAGGCCGCACCACGGCGAGAGAAAGCAACTCGGATGAATCCTGCTGAAAGAGCCGCCCCTGCATCTCATTCACCTGGACAAGTTCAGGATCGTAATGAAGCGCGATACGTGTGGAAACCCGCAGCGGCTCAAATCCTGCCAAGCCCTCCCCAAGGCGGGAAAGCTCGGTGAGAGAAGCGTCCAGGTCCAGATTGAAGCGACCCTCCGAACGCGCTGGGGAGAAGGCAAAGGCCGCCTGCCCGCCCGCCACGATCACAGGAAGATTCGCCACGGAGAGAAATTCATTCAGGTCCCCATCGGCGATAGCCACACGGGCCGTCCCTTCCAACCTCTGCGACGAACGGATCCATTCGGCCTCACCCCGAAGAAGCGGTGTCTCCACCCGCTCTCGGGAGGCCAGAATCGTGTAGCGCTCCCCACGGGGAGTGGGTCCCACTTCAAAACTCACCTCCACCTCGATCGGATCGGGGGCCCCCCTTTCCAACCCGGCAATGCGAAGATGCCCGGCCATCGCCTCAAGCCCGCCTCCGGGAGCCTGCACGACATCCAAGCTCAACGAGACCTCGCCCTCACTCAGCGCCATGCGGGGCGACGGCATCTGCCCGGTGAGCACTGCCTCCATCCGACCCATCGCCCCCGGTGCCCAATCCTCCATCGTCACGCCCAACTCCAGTCGATCGCCCTCCGGCATGAGCACGACGCCATCCACCTCAACTTTGCCAATCACAAGCCGGTAGCCTTCCTTCTGGCTCTCTGCCAGGATACCCTCAAAACTGTCCCAATCACGTTCCGCATGCCCTCGCGCACTCTCCCCTGCCCTACGATCTTGATCCGACGACGGAGCCCCGAAGGCGTGAGCGAAGCCTGCGCCCCCCTCCGAAGACAAGTCGACCAATAAGTTCTCAACCGACAATTCAGCCAGGCGAAACTCCTTTCTGAACAGGCCCCAAGGAGAATAGCGCAGGCGGACGGACCCCACATTGACGCCGTCCATACCCACCATGATCGAGAGGTTTCGGATCTCGCCGCCGCCCAAGGTCAATCGAAAATAGTCCGCCTCTGCCCGCACCCCGGGCCGATCGTTCAAAGCCCCTAAAACAACCTGCTTCTGCAGGCCGGCACTGAAGTAAAATACCAGAAGAATCGTCAGCGCGACAGCGGCGAGCGCGGCAACAAGCAACAAGAATATTTTGATAAAGGTCTTCATAATTTATCGGTCCCGATCAGAGCATCTACCACTCAGGAATACAGGGAAAAGAAGGAACAAGGCAACGATTCACGCATGAATATCGCAACAATCATGCCCGCCTCCCCACTGTCACTCGTTTTCTCCGCCTGGTTCAGTGAGTGGCTCGGTTAGTGGGACAGGGAGCGCCGCCTCACATCGCATGCCATGCATGCCGAAAGGTCGGCGGCAACCGTCAATCAAGGGCGTTGCCAAAAAAGTCATACACTTTCTTCCAAAGGCTTTCGAGCATACGGAAGTCGACCGCCCGGCCGCTTTGGAATTCAAGTTCCGTCATCCATACTATCCTCTCCGCAAGTCCGGCTCTGTCCCTGTCCAACTACCGGAGCCACCTCATATCGAACAAAGCGAGAATGCGGGTAGCAAGACAGGAAAGAGTCCTAGAATCTGGAGGTTCCGCAAGCGGTCGAACGGATAGGTTTGAGTGCCAGCCGATAGCCTGCGATCCATCGATCTATCGACTCATCGATCCCTCCATACCACGAATCGTGGCGGACAAACCGCCTTCACCCTTCGACCTTATAAGGCAGTATCAACTCGTCTCCAGGCACTCCACGAATTCCCCAATTTGCCCGCGGACTCTCATGGATCGTAATCTCAACATCCTGCGGCATGATTCCCAAGGCGGACTCAAAGCGCCTGAAAATGCCCCGGATCAATTCCTTTTTCACCTCTTTCGGACGCCCCGCGAACATGCTGATCTCGATGATCGTATATTGCATGCTTCGATCCGGAGGATGAATGAAATCCTCGTCGTCCAAGGCGACAAAGCGATGGAAGCGCTTATCCGGCGGCAAGCCTAAAGCGGAGACGACACACTCATGAAGAACATCAGAGAGTGCTTGCTTCTTGCCGACGAGATTGGACCGACGGCTATAGATTAGAACTTGAGCCATAAGTCATGCTTTTCTTCCTTCAAGACGAAGGTCTGGCACAGGCGCGAGCGACGTTGCCCAGTGCAGATTGGTTCTCATTATCTCCCCAAACCATCAGGGCACAAAGCTGCCCTGAAGAAGCTTCATTGATCAATACAAAATCGTTCAAGCCCGAGCTTTGTTCCTCAGCTCGGCTAGAACGTATATTGTTGGCGTCGTTATTTGATGAGCTTGATTGGAAGATGGGATGCGTAGTCTTTGAAATCCTTGTCTTCGGTAAAAATGGCCATTCCGTTTCGATGCGCTTGCGCACAAATCAGAAAATCCACAGGAGAACCTTGAATTCCTTTCCTACGGCACTGATTAAAAAACTTTGCCGCTTGAGTGTGGTCTGCGGACCCGGCCAAGAGATCTGGAAAGCTGTCAAGAATCTGGCTGAGTTTGCGAAATTGAGTTTCATCTCTGATGCCAGAGAGCAACTCCTGACGAATGATCCCAAGCATCTGAACATTTTTCTCTTTAATTATCTGACGCAAATGGTCGAGAGAAGCGGAACGGATGTGGCCATCCCGCCTGAGAAACAGCGACCATACGGAAGTATCGACAATGACTTTCACCGCTTTTTCCGAAGCGCTTTAGGATCATAGTCATCGAAAAAATCCACTTTCCCCTCCCAATCGAGAACATCCATCTGCCGCCGGTGCTGAACAAATTCCGTAAGCGCCTGATTGACAGCTTCCTTTTTCGTTCGAAAGCGTCCGACACGTTTCGCCTCATTAAGGAGGTCCGGATCAATTTTTAAATTGGTAGCCATGTGTCTATGTTGACACACTTATCTGTGCGAGCAAGCCCATTCTCTACATTTTCGCCAACG
>CAYOIB010000107.1:0-7032 GCA_964403935.1 uncultured Puniceicoccaceae bacterium
TGCGTGAAATTGCCGACGTATGTTCCCTGTAACAGCGACCCGTCCATAAGGGCTCTTCTACTTTGCGCGCTCCATTTCACCCCACATTGACCCATTTCACCCCAATGCGTCAAGCCGCGATCCTGCTCTAGTTGTTCACTTTCTGCGGGATCCGCACAGGCACCATGCCCTCCGGCGGCTTACCCATGCGATGCTCACGGCAACCTACAGCCGTCCACTCCCCGCGTCCGGGTACAGCAAAGGACCCGATGAGCGTTCCTCACCGGGACTTAAGAAGGGGATCACACCCCCGGGTCTGCGAACCCGATTGATGCCCCGGCACCTGCTTTTAGCCTCTCGGCTCGCGTGCCAGAGCCGCGTCGTATCCGCGTTTCATCCGTTCCAGCCCTTCCTCCAGCAGATCGGGCGGACAACCGAAATTCAGACGCAAAAACCCGGTACCTCCAAAGGGCCCGCCATCACTGAGGCCGATCCCGTGCGCCTCAAAATGCGCTGCCGGCTGATCCAGTTTGAGAGGCCTCACATCAAACCATGCCAGATAGGTTGCCTCCATTGGCGCGAGACCCAACGCCGGCATATGCTCTGCCGCAAATGCATAGACCCGATCCCGGTTTATGCGCAGAACATCAATTAAAGCCCGGCGCCACGATTCACCTTCGGTATAAGCCGCCACACAGGCCGCATACCCAAAACAGTTGACCTCGGTGATCATCCCCCGAAGCGCCCGTTCAAATCGCTGCCGCAGCGAGGCATTCGGGATAATCACAAAACTACATGCCAGTCCCGGAACATTGTATGTCTTGCTCGGAGCCATCAACGTGATCGAGGTCTCCACCACATCCTCGCCCAAAGCCAAGGCGGAAATGTGGGGCAGGCCTTCCTCGAGAATCAGATCACAGTGAATTTCGTCCGAGACGAGGATCAGCTCGTGTCGCCGACAAAACGCAGACAGGGTTTCAAGCTCCTCCCGCGAGAAAACCCGGCCCACTGGATTGTGGGGATTGCACAGAAAGAAGGCAGCCGTATCAGGCCGGACAGCGGCTTCCAGAGCTTCAAAATCAAACGTGTACCGCCCACCCGAAAACATCAGCGGAACCTTCAAACACTGCCGCCCCTGGTTGCCGGGAGACGTCAGAAAGGGGGGATAAACCGGCGTACACGTCAGGATTGAATCGCCGTCTTTTCCAAAAGCACGGGCCGCGGTATTCAAAGCCGGGACCAAGCCCGGCACCCATAGCAGCCAGGATGGATCGACCCCGACACCCTGGACCTCATTCATGTAACGAACAATCGCCTCCGTCGCCTCCGTATACGGAATTGTATATCCGTAAACACCGTGCGCCACACGCTTGGCCAATGCGGCCTCGATTGCGGGGGCCACCCGATAATCCATATCGGCCACCCAAAACGGCAACACCTCTTCGCCGTATTTGTCCCACTTCAAGCTACCTGTACCCCGCCGATCGATCCGGGTGGAAAAGTCGAAATCCATGGATAAACTTCCGCTCATTCCCACCCCGCTGGCAACCCCCAATCAAGCTCGGCCCTCCCCAAACCGATCGTTTGCTTGCTCGTTAAACCCAACCCCTCCCCGTGCGATGCGCCCGGCGCATCTGGCGGATTGACCGGCCAGCCTCATCCTTCAATCCAGAGCACGTCGGTGCCCTTGGCCCCACCCTTCGATCCGATTCACTGGCTTCACACCATTGAGCGACAAACGCGTTTGTGCCAACCACCGCACCCCTCACAAAAGTCCCCCGCCTCCCGGATTCAACGGGGCCGCGAGGGATCGCAGGCGAAACACCCCCCACTCCTGCTCCCTCTGATATATCCTCCTCTGCCAAAGCCTGCAGCCGGCGCCCATAACTCTTCAAAACGGCTTCCTGCTCCGCCTGCGAAGCCCGCTTCATCTGATCTCCCCGTGTGCATAGCCGCAGCAATCCGGCGCGGGCTACACCATCGCCCGCCCGCCAAGCGCCAAACCCGCACCATCGATACCCTCCCGGAGATCCCACCAGACCCGCTTCCACCGCATTCAAATCAATATAGGCCGCCACAGTTCGCAGCACGACCGGATCATTCTCTATGAGAACGCTTTGATAGCGCTCCGCCCACAGGGTCCCCACCCGCTCATGCGATTTGTTGAACCACACACTGAAACGCTGTTTTAACGTCTTCATGAACGGGGCCAGGCAACCCATCCGGCTCCGAAGATGCTCGCGGAACGCCTCCGCGTCAGGACCTTCACGAAGCGCCGCCTCCAGGCCATCGGCCGTCAACTCCAGATACGGACAACGCCGCTCGCCATACAAGATACGGAAGCGGCGCACCAACTCGGCATCCCCCACCTCCGCGGCACGACTGTCCACCCGAACCAAGAGGTGGTAGTGGTTTGTCATCACACAATACGTCAGGATCTCCACCCCACTGAACACCGCCGCCTGCCGCAGCATTCGCACAAATTGCTCCTTCGCGCCGTCATCAAACAGCATCTGCCGGTCCACCGTTCGGCCATAACAATGGTACACCCCCACCCCCCGCTTAACCACATAGCGCCTCCGATAAGGCTTCCGATAAATAGCCATGCCCCACCCAATCCAAACCCATCAGAAAAATCAACAAATAAATGCCTGGCATATTTATTTTGAATTTGCTGCTTTGGGCTCTGTTGTTGGGGTGGGTTAGAAGGGGATCTCGTCGTCCTGAGCGCTGTAGTCGGTTGTGTCTTCGGGAAACTCAGAGGTGGAAGCCGCGGGGTTGGCGGCCTTGCCTTCGCCGTCGAGACGCCAGGCATTGAGGTTCACGAAGTAGCGACCGTTGTACTCACGCCCATTGATATCGAACTGAACGGTGACACGATCGCCGACTTTAGCATTGTCGAGAATAGCTGCTTTTTCCTTGAGGCACTCAAATTTGATATCCTGAGGAAACTTGTCGTCGGAGGTGACGACAAATTCCCGTTTTGAGAAGCCGCTGGCGAATGTTTGAGGCTCAAGGATTTCTTTGATGGTGCCTGAGAGTTGATAGGACATGGGCCGAATCAAAGAAGCCCGTGGAGGAAGTCCACCCTGGAATGAGGAAAAGGTCGAAGCTTGCGGAGGGATGAGAGATTTGCCAGGACTGCGGGATGGTGGAAGAGTGGCGCGAAGGTGTAGCTGTGTTGACGGGCGATATCGTCGGATCCTCCCGATTGCGCGGAAAGGATCCGGGTGCGGGGGATCTTCTGGACCATGCCGCTGCCGGGGTAAAGGCGGCCTTTCCTGAAGCTGGTTGGAGCGGCTTTTCAGTCTTTCGGGGCGACAGCTGGCAGGTGTGCCTGGGGAATGCCCGCTGCGCATTGAGTGTAGCGCTCTACCTCCGGGTGTGGTTGCGTGCATCGGACCCGGATCTCACGCCACCGCTGGACACGCGGGTTGCGATTGCCATTGGAAGAGTGGACAAGATGCCGGGGGGGAGTGTCCTCCGCGGCGAGGGTCCGGCCTTCGAGCTTTCGGGTGCCCTTCTTGACGCGTTGAGCGATCCAGTTGCCCTGGCCATGGGTGGTCTACCCTTTGCCTCTGAATGGGTATCGGCCTCTATTGGTCTGATGGACTATGTGATCAGCCAATGGACACCGCTGCAGGCGCGAGCCGTCTTGGGGGCGCTCGAAGGCAAGAAACAGGAAGCGATAGGTGAATTGTGGTCCCCTCCGATAAGCCAGCAATCGGTAGCCATGCATCTCCGGCGAGCGGGCTGGACGCGGATAGAAGCGACCTTGCAAGCATTTTCCGATTTACTTCAAGCCCAAGGAAAACATCTTATAAAGACTGTTACTCGATAAAACGCCCTAAAACGACTGTATGCCTAAAACCCAACTCGACCCGACTTATGTCCACGCCTGCTGAACCCTTCTGGGCCTTCTTCTCGGCCCTCTTGGCAGCACATGTCCTGGCGGATTTTGTAATTCAGCGTCGTAAAGACGTGGAGCGCAAAACCGAGCTCTGGGTTTTTGGTCGCCACATTGGAATTGTCTGCATCTTGACCTGGATTCTCCTTGGATCGCTCGATGCCTGGCTTGCGGTGTTGGTCACAGGAGCCGGTCATGCTGCGATCGACGCTTGCAAGTTGTGGGCGGAGCGCCGCCGGCCAAACAGTCGGCTGATGTTCTTTATCCTCGATCAACTAGCGCACCTCGCGGTGATTGCGGGGCTACTCGTTTTCTATGCGTATCGAGGCTGGACTGGCAGTATCTGGGTGGACTGGATGGGGCCGGATTTCACCCGCCTCCTCATCTTCGGCTCCGGCTTCATTCTTTGCGTGCGCACCGGTGGAATCGTCATCGGTATGGCAACGGTTCCCTACTTGGAAGAGATCCGCCGAATGCGCCGCAGTGATCCGCAGAATGCCTCCCCTGAAGGGCTCTCAAAAGGGGGCTCCATGATTGGTCAACTCGAACGCCTTCTCATTTTTTTCTTCTTTATGGCCGGACACCTTGAGGGGGTCGCTTTTCTGGTGGCGGCAAAATCCGTCTTCCGTTTTGGGGAATTGACGAAACACAGCCGGAAGGAAGCCGAATACATCTTAATTGGCACCCTCATGAGCTTTGCCTGGGCTCTGGTCACCTCGTGGTTGGTCTTCTCAATGCTGGAGATCCTTGAAAGAAGCTGATCCCTGCAGGACTTCCCGGAAAACAGCCTGATGGGCTTTGACCGCATCTCAAGGCGGCTCCACCTTCCCGGGATGCGACCTGCTCCCCTACTTGAAGCTACAGTATGATCTCACGGTTTCTCATCCTTGAAGCGATCGCGCCTGTTTTCCTGGTCATTGCCATTGGTTTTGCCCTTCGCCGCGGCCGGATCCTGAGCGATGCGGCGGACGAGAACCTCATGCGGCTGATCATCACAGTGCTCTACCCCGCACTGATGCTTCACTACGTCTTGGGAAACCCTGTCCTGAACACTCCAGAGAATGTCTTTATTCCGCCCCTTGTTGGAGGGGGCACGGTTTTGCTCGGGTTTCTGGTGGCATGGCTTCTGGCTCCCGTCTTCGGCATTCGCGTGGGTGGGGGGCGGAGGACATTCAGTTTCACCAACGGGGTGTATAACTACGGCTACATCCCTATTCCCATCGTCCTCGCGCTCTTTCCCGGAGAACAGACTGTGGGTGTTTTGCTCGTCCACAACCTCGGGGTTGAGTTGGTGTTCTGGACTGTCGGTCTCCTGATCGTAACCGGGGCATTCTCCCGTGATTCCTGGAAGCACATATTCAATCCCCCTGTCGTCGCCCTCGTTGCCGCCCTCATCCTCAACGGCATTGGCTGGGGTGGTGCCGTCCCACCCTTTGCTTCGCGGACAATTGAGTTTCTCGCGGTCTGTGCGATCCCGCTCGGATTGCTGCTTGCCGGGTCCACTTTGGCAGACCTTGCGCCCGATATGCGCTTTCGCGCACGCCCTGTGGTCCCCCTCGCCGCCTGTCTGGTGCGCCTGCTGCTTTTGCCCCTACTCTTCCTCGCCCTCGCTTTATTGATTCCCGAAAGCATGATTGAACTCCGCCGCGTCATCGTGGTGCAGGCGGCGATGCCTGCCGGGCTCTTCTCGCTCGTCATCGCCCGTCATTATGGCGGCGACGCCCGCGTGGCTGTCCAAGTCATTCTGGCCACCACCCTCTGTTCGCTTGTGACCATACCCCTCTGGACTCAATTCGGCCTCTGGTTGCTGGAGCTGACGCCCTAAACGCACCGTTTCGGCCTGCGGGCTGCGATCGTCGGCTCTATCCTATTGAAGGCACAGCAAGCCCCCCTTAGCTTCAGAACCATGGACAACCGACAACGCCCGACTCGAATCGTCATGCTGGGAGCTGGCTTTGGCGGCCTCGCCTTCTGCCGCACCATCAAGCCCCACGCCGCGGAAGTCATCCTCATCGACCGGCAAAACCACCACACCTTCCAACCTCTCCTCTACCAGGTAGCGACGGCGGGGCTCTCGATCCCCGACATTTCACACCCGATACGTTCGATCTTTCGCAAGAACCCATCAATCGACGTCAGACTGGATGAAGCCCTTTCGATCCATCTCGATCAACGATGTGTCGAGCTTCGTGATACCGGGCGACTTCCCTACGACTATCTCGTCATCGGGGTTGGTGCGCGCACCAACTATTTTGGTAACGACCGATGGCAAAGCGCCGCCCCCGGCCTGAAGACCCTCGACGACGCCAACCTCATCCGCCAACGCGTCCTCTATGCCTTCGAACAAGCGGAACTCACCGACGACCCCGAAGAGCAAGCGCGCCTGATGACGCTCGTTGTCGTGGGCGGGGGCCCCACCGGTGTCGAACTGGCCGGTGCCTTTGCCGAATTAACCCGCTTTGTTCTCAAGCGGGATTTCCGGCGGATCGACCCCAGCCGCGCGCGCGTGATTCTTTTGGAAGTCGCCGACCGGATCCTCCTGCCCTTCTCACCCAAACTCTCAGCTCAAGCGCAACGCCAACTCGAATCCCTTGGCGTCGACGTTCGGCTTAACGTCAAAATCCAGGATATCCGGCAAGATCAGATCATCCTCGAAGACACTGTCATCCCCACCCGAAATGTCATCTGGGGTGCCGGTGTCCGGGCAACCAACCTGGTGGCGAAACTTCCGGTTGAAAAAGACCGCGGCGACCGCCTCATGGTGTCGCCGGACCTGAGCCTGCCGGGCCATCCCGAAGTATTCGCCCTGGGTGACCTTGTCCATCTTGTCGACGCCAATGGAAAGCCGGTTCCGGGAGTCTCCCCCGCGGCCATGCAGATGGGTCGTCACGTTGCCCGCATCATCAACAAGGAGCTGAAAGACGGGCCCAAAGCCGGGCGCCCTCCCTTCCGCTACCTCGACAAAGGATCCATGGCCACCATCGGGCGCTCCCGTGCCGTCGCCGACATCCGGGGCTTCGAGTTCAGCGGCTGGCCGGCATGGATGGCCTGGCTCGTCGTTCACCTTATCTTCCTGGTTGGCTTCCGAAACCGAATTTCCGTTCTCATAAACTGGATTCATGGCTACTTCACCTACCGCAGAGGCG
>CAYOIB010000108.1:0-6971 GCA_964403935.1 uncultured Puniceicoccaceae bacterium
GGAGCGCACGTTCGGGCGCTTTGGAATGAATCGCCACTTCACCTTACTTTCGCTGGATCAGCAAACGAAGGCGCGCCGCGGCCAGGTCCACACGGCACGGGGCACAATTGAAACGCCTGTCTTCATGCCGGTGGGCACGCAGGCCACGGTGAAGTCCATGCAACCGCACGACTTGGAGTCAATCGGCGCCCAGATCATTCTCGGCAATACCTACCATCTGAATCTGCGTCCCGGATCGGAACTGATCCACAAGCTGGGTGGGCTCCATGAATTCATGGGATGGAAGCGCCCGATCCTGACCGACAGTGGCGGCTTCCAGGTGTTCAGCCTGACCAAGTTGCGGAAGCTCAGCGACGAAGGCGTCCGCTTCCGTTCACATATCGACGGCCGCGAAGTCATGCTGACCCCGCGCGGGGTGCTCGATATCCAGCGCAACCTGGGGTCGGACATCGCCATGGTTCTCGACCAGTGCCCGCCAGCAGCATGTCCGCGCGAGGAAGCGGAGGAGGCGGTGCATCGTTCACTGAAATGGGCGCGCATCAGTCGAGACTACGCCCACGAATCGAACTTCGCCGAGACCGGACAGGTGTTTGCCATCGTTCAGGGCGGACGCTTTGCCGATTTGCGAACACGGTGCGCAGAGGCGCTGGTGGCAATGGACTTCCCCGGGTACGCCATCGGCGGGGTGAGCGTCGGGGAGCCCGAGGGGGAAATGCTGCCACAGATTCATGTATCCATAGAATCACTACCAGCAGACAAGGCCCGCTATGTCATGGGTGTGGGCACCCCCCCTCAGCTTCTCCAAATGATCGCTTTGGGCGCGGATATGTTTGATTGCGTGATGCCTTCTCGGGAGGCACGGCATGGCAGCGCTTTTACCCCATGGGGAAAAATCAATATCAAAAACAATCGCTTCCGCGAGGATCCCCGCCCCCTGGTGGAGGGTTACGACAATGTCACCTGCCGAAACTTCTCCCGCGCCTACCTGCGGCACCTCGTGGTGTCGGGCGAGATTCTCGGGGCGGTCTTGCTCACCTTGCACAACCTTCACTTTTTCCTCGATCTCATGCGGCAGGCCCGTGAGCACATCGAGCTCGGTGACTTCGGCTCGTGGAGTGCCAACTGGATCGAGCGCTACCGAGCAGGCGACCCAGGAGGCGATCTATAGGCTCCAATCCCTGGACCGCCGACTCAAGGGGCAGGGCACCTCTGGTTTCCGTCTGTGCCTCGGAGCAAGGATTCTTTGACCGTAGCGGCTTTTCGCACGGGCAGCGGCTGAACTTCAAGTGGATGCTATTGAAGATTGAATCGTATCAGAACCGGGGATACGTTTGGCCCGAATCCCCAATTACTTATGATCAAACGTATCTCACTAGGCTCCGGCGGACCGAAGGTCTCCCGCTTTTCTCTGGGCACCGCCGATTTCGGTGCCGCCACGTCCCAGGAGGCGGCCGACGCCGTTCTCGACGCCTACCTCGGCCTCGGGGGAAATTTCATCGACACCGCTCACGTCTATGCCGCCTGGATTCCAAACGGTGCCGGGGCGAGCGAACGCTGCCTCGGTGATTACCTGCGCCGGCGTGGCGTCCGCGATCAGCTTGTCCTCGCAACCAAGGGTGGGCATCCCGACTTTCAACCCAACTATCCGCGTCCGGACCATTACCTCGCTCCGGAGGTGATCGCCGGGGATATCACCGACAGTCTTGAGCGGCTCCAGATCGACTGCATTGATCTCTATTACCTCCATCGCGATGACCCTCGTGTTCCGGTGGATGAGGTCATATCGATGTTAAACGAGGAGATCCACCACGGGCGTATTCGCCACATCGGCGCGAGTAACTGGTGTGTCGACCGCGTCGCGGCGGCCAACGAGTATGCAGCCGCCAATGAGCTGCACGGCTTCTGCGCATCGCAAGTCGAGTTCAGCCTCGCGAGCGCAGGGACCGTACCGGACACCGATCCCGCCATGCGTACATTCACCCCGGAGATGAACCGCTGGCATCAGGAGAGCAAGCTGCCGGTCGTGGCCTATTCCGCCGCTGCCAATGGTTTCTTCGCCCAGAGTGCAAACGCAGAGCGAAAATACGGAAATCACACCAACCAGTGGCGGCGGAAGCGGGTGGAGGAACTGGCCCGCACCCGTGGTTGCTCGCCCACTGCCTTGGCCCTCGCATGGCTTCTTCATCAACCCTTCCCCGTCATCCCGCTCATCGCGACATCACGGCCCGAGCGCCTCCAGCAGATCACCGAGGCCGATGCCCTCGAACTCGACGAAACCGAAGTCAACGCCCTTCGCGGTGGGGCAGACGGAGTAGAAGCCGGTGCCGACTGACGCTTGCCGCCGATCGGCTGATACAGATCAGCTCCTTCCCGCAAAAAAGAATGCCCGCCGCAGACAGGTCCGACGCCTTTTTCTCCAACAACCTTCTGGAATCCATCCCGGAAGGATCCGAGGCGGAGGTCTTTCAGAAACTCCTCACGCACGGAGATGTCGCTATCGAGCGCATCCTGTCCTTCGGGCAGGCCTCCCCCGAAGATGCGTGGTATGATCAGGAAACCCATGAGTGGGTCCTCGTCCTCCAGGGATCAGGCACCCTGCGCTTCACCGATGGCCACGAAATCACCCTCAACCCGGGAGATCACCACTTCATTCCCGCCCGCACCCGGCACCAAGTCAGCCGCACCGATCCCGACGGACCCACTCTCTGGCTCGCGGTCCATTTCAAATAGCTAATTTCTCCTTGACCCCACCGCTGGAGTCTTCACCTTCTCTATTTTCCTTTCATGCGAAAGGAACCTGTTTTCAATGTTGCAGGGTGGAGCAGCCCGGTAGCTCGTCAGGCTCATAACCTGAAGGTCGCCAGTTCAAATCTGGCCCCTGCACCCATGAAGGCCCGAATCCGCAAGGATCCGGGCCTTCGCCTTTTTAAACGTTGCTTCCGGCTATGCCCTATCGCGTTTACATCCTGATCAACCCTTCGGGGCGGCGCTACATCGGTCTCTCTGGTGAGGTCGCTCATCGCCTCAGCCAGCACAATGACGGTGTCTCGAAGTGGACGGCCAAAGATCGACCTTGGACGCTTCACTGGATCAGCATCGAGTTGTCGCTGTCCGATGCCCGCAAACTGGAAAACCGCATGAAGCGCCAGAAGGGCGGCAACGGACTCGAGGCGTTGATGCGAGAATTCGGCTGCTCGTCAGGCTCATAATCCCGCTCAGCGGGATCGCCAGTTCAAATCTGGCCTTTGTCCCGCTCACGCGGGAAAGGCCCGAATCCGCAAGGATCCGGGCCTTCGCCTTTTTAAACGTTGCTTCCGGCTATGCCCTATCGCGTTTACATCCTGATCAACCCTTCGGGGCGGCGCTACATCGGTCTCTCTGGTGAGGTCGCTCATCGCCTCAGCCAGCACAATGACGGTGTCTCGAAGTGGACGGCCAAAGATCGACCTTGGACGCTTCACTGGATCAGCATCGAGTTGTCGATTCGCATGGCGGTCGAATCCATCGACTTGAAGAACTTCTTCGAAATGCGGGAGAACGTGAAGCGGGAGGAGCATTACAGTACCCGCCAAAAGAAATTCTCCTTCTTCATCTGGACGCACTTCAACAAACAAGGCGTTCAGCCTCAGGACATCGCGAATCCGGTAGGGGAGTCGAAGAAAAAGGACATGTGGACCGTCAGCCGCCAGACCGTGAACGCGTTCCGTGCGGGTCAGCACGTCATCCCGAAGAAATTCAAGCTGATCTGCCGCAACTTGAAGATTGAGAAATCCGAGCGAACCATTGCCAAAATCTTGTATGCCGAAGCTACCTCGGGGAATTCCTCCTCGGCGAAGACCCTGACACCTTTTGCAGGCTAAGTTTCGAGAACCACCCCAGAACAGCCGTCCTGCTCACCTACTCGGCGGAGAATCGTGGTATTTTGTTGTGAGAGGTATCGAAGCTGTGAAGCCTATCAACAGCCCAGCGCGATTGAGTGCCCTCTTCATTCCATCATGGGGCTGCGATTGCTTTGGAGACGGGGCGGAATTCTTGGAGTTGGGAATTGAGAACTCATGAGCAAATGCGAGTCCGTAGCGCCGCGTCTGCCTGGAGCTGTGGGATCTGTTCTTGTTCGATGCGTAGGTTCATGGTGCGAAGATTTTCGAAGAGGACGGCTTCCTCTGGATGTAGAAAAGGTAGGAATTGGTGGGGTTGATTGCGGGTATGAACGCCGGGTTGCCGGTGTAGGTCGGGATCGTTCCATATTGTGGGGTCCATCAGCACGCTTTCAACCTGCGGGAATGAGCGGCGCAGGACGGCAAGGATCTCGAAGCCTTGGGCGTCAAGATCGCCCCAATAGAAGATCCGGCGTTGCGTGAGAAAGGGGACACGCTTCAACCGGGTGACGGCGAAGCCTTGTCCCTGAATCGCGAGGGTGCTGGGGAGGGATGGGAGGGTGAGGAAATTGATGCGGTTTTCTGTGATGAGGACGTTGCGGACGGGAAGCTCTTCCAAGTGACGCAGGTCGGAGAGGGGGATGGTGAACTGGCGAAAGATCCATTCCGGCCGCACCGAATCGTCGAGAATCCGGCAATCGACCAGTCCCTCCGGAGTCTTGAGGCCGAGACGTTCTTCAAAGGTTTCTCCATCTTCGAGAAGGCTTTTCGGTGTCACCAGGAAGAGGAACTTCTCCAGAAGCAAACGGTTCTGCTGGATGAATTTTGTGGGAACTTTGATCGGCAGCTGGCGCGCATAACGGTCAGGAAAAGGATGGTCTCGAAAGTAGCGGATGACCCGGCACACGTGTTGCCAAAAGAGCGGATCGCGGTCCCGCAGGAGACGCCAGTGGCGGGGCAGCCCGGAGGCCAGATTGGGGAAGGCCGTGGTGAGGAGCGCGGCGGCTTCGAGAATTCGCCGGGTTTCGGCAGTCTTCTCGATGTAGCGGAGAAAATCATCTTTCGTCGCAAAGCAGATGTCTCCAGGCAATCGGTTCCGGCCATACCGCTGGGTGTCGATGTCACGCCATTCAATGGTGAGCCCATGCCCGCGTGTCTCCCGGCTCTCGGCTTGCAACGTTTTGATATCGCGCAGGATCGCTTCCCGTGAATCGGTTGTTCGAATGCGGGGGTAACGGAGGGGCAGGGGGAAGGGGGCCTCACCCCGCAGCAACTGCTGGATGACATCGGGATATTTGTTGGCGGCCTGTCGGCGCAGGTCTTCGGCCCGGATCATGAGGGCGAACGCATTTGGTTGTATTCGTGGACCGAGAGGGTGCGGACCGAAGAATTTTCCCCGCGCTTGGTCACGATATGGTAACGCTCGACGTATCTCTGGACGAGGTGGATCTTGGCGTCGAGGGGCTGGATAATGAGCAGCTGAAGGTGAAACTCCTTGAAGAGTTCAAGGAGGTAGCGGGAAAACTCATCATCCGTTTTGCTGAACATTTCATCGACGGCCACCAGTCGGAAGGTTTCCGTCTGCCGGTTGCGAATGGAAATCCCGTATTGGTAGGCGATCGCGGTGGCGAGGATCGTCGAGGCGAGACGATTCTTCTCGCCGCCGGACTTTCCGGAAGCACCGGCATAGGTCTGGCGGTAGACATTGCCGTCGCGGTAATACTCATCAGCTCGGAAAACAAACCAGTTGCGCACGTCGATTACCCGCCGTGTTTTCTCGGGATCCTCGTCGAGATGGTTGAGCATGAACTCAATCCGGTGATAGCGTTCTTTGAGGGCCTCGCGGTCGCTCGAGGCGTTGAGCGAATCCTGTAAGGCTCCGCGTCGAAGCTGGCGAAACTCACGCACGGCACCCTCCTCGTTTCGCGTGGGCACCAACTGGATATAGGTTTTTTCTTTCCGGTCGAAATCAATCTGTTGCAGCTGCTCGTTCAGTTCTTCGATTTTAGCGGTGATCCGTTTGGCATGGTTTTCGAGAAGCTGATCCCAAACGGTGACATCATCTGTGATGGTCGAGTGAAGGAGGGTTTCGAAGCGGCGTTGGTTTTTGGGGAGGTCCTCCTCGAGGATCTGTTGGCGCACGGCTGCGAATGGAGCGAAGAGTGTCTCGTTGTATCCAGGAACCGCAAAGTCGCCGATCAGTTGGTCCTTGAATGTTTCATTTTCCGGGGACTGGGAGAACTTTGTCATGGCCATCTTGATACGCTGTGAGCGCTCTTCGAAGTCCTGCCGAACCCTGGTCCGGCGGCTACCGATGGCGTGTTGGGCATCCGTGCGTGCTTCCGACAGCTTGCGCAGGTCGGTGAGGGGGAACGCCAGCGATGCGGTGATCGATGGATAGCGGGAGCGGAAGTCTCCCAGGCTTGGCTCGGTTGCCGCGGCCCGCTCGCAGCTGGTCACCAGGTGCTGGCAGGTTTCGCTCGCGGCGATATTGGCTTCGATCTCTTTTCCCAGGACGGCTTTGTGCCCGGCGAGGCTCTTTTCCCGTTGCCGCGCCTCCGCGAGACTCTTGGTGGCTTTTTTGCGTTCGTCCTCGAGTTGTTGCAGGCGGTTGGAGCTTGTTTGAATCGAGGTCCGTTCTGCCTCGAGCTCAACGATCCGCTTGGCCACTGTCTCCCAGTCAATATCGTCGTAAGTTTGATAAAGGGAAGTCAGTTTGTCTGCGGCCGTGATCCGGCGCTGGGTGTCTTTGCGCTCCTCCTCAAGTTGGGCGATTTCGCGAGTGAGGCCATCGAGATCCCGCTGGATTGATTTCAGCTCTTTGCCGATGGCGATCAGCTTCTCACGGTTGTCCCAGCCCAGAACATAGTTGAGGGCGTTGTTCAGGTCGTGGCGGTCATCCTTGCGCCGCTCACTCCCGCGGTGTTTGATCAGCCCGGTCATTGTCAGGGCATTGGTGGCTTCCCGGAAAGTCGTCCCGGTGTCCTGGCAGCAGGTGTGATCAAAGCGGTGGCTGATCTCGATTTTCAACCATTGGTTGATTTCGCCGATGCCCGGTTTGATCTCCAACTTGCGTGCCACGGCATCGGGGGT
>CAYOIB010000109.1:0-6933 GCA_964403935.1 uncultured Puniceicoccaceae bacterium
CGCTGTTGAAGGCGCTGTCAACCTGCCCGCTCGGGCGCGCAGGAGCCGGCGTCTCGGTGTCCGGACGCGTCGGACGGGATGTCGACGTCATGCGGGTGGTCGATCGGGAGGTAACAGTGTCCGCCGGAACCGGGGTCCGTTGCGGTGACGTCTGGCAGCCGGGCTGAACGAGGAGAACGGCGACGACGCCCAGGTGGAAGAGGACGACGAATCCAAAGATCTGGGTAAGTTTCATAATGCGCGGAAGGGAAATAACGTGTTTTTAATGATTCAAAGCCAACAGGCGGCAGCGCAAATTGGCCGGAGCTCGCAAGGTGTCCACGGGCGAAAAATCTCCAGGAAGAGGGTTGCCGGAACCCTGCGCCACGCCACCTCGCAAGCGTTTGAAAGGATCATGCCGGGACCATACTCGGAAGCAAAGAAATTCATCGAAGTTTCAATGTCGCCAATCCTGCGATGGCAAAGATCAGAGAGATGATCCAGAAGCGGATCACGACCTGTGTTTCGGCCCATCCTTTGAGTTCGAAATGGTGGTGGATCGGAGCCATTCTGAATACTCTATTGCCCGTTAGCTTAAAGGAGCCGACTTGGATGATAACCGAGAGGGCTTCAATCACGAAGACGCCTCCGATAAGGACCAGGGTGAAGGGCTGAAGTGTCATGAAGGCAATCGCCCCCACCAACCCTCCGAGAGCGAGTGACCCTGTGTCCCCCATGAACACCGCGGCTGGATGGGCGTTGTGCCAGAGAAAGGCGAGGCAAGCGGCACACAGGACGGCACATAAAACCGCGAACTCTCCCGCCCCTGGCAAATGGGGCAGGAACAGGTAGCCGGCATACACCGCATGGCTGGAGGCATAGGCAATAATGCCGTAGGCCATCGCCACCGTGAGCGTGCAACCGATGGCCAGGCCGTCCACCCCATCAGTCAGGTTGATGGCATTGCTTGAACCCGAAAGGACGAGAAAGAAAAAGAGAAGCAACGGGATCAAGCCCAGACTGGCAATAATGGGTTCCTTGTAGAACGGGACCCAGATTTGCTGGATAAAGCCTGCGGTTGTCGGGCTCTGCATCAACCAGAGAAGCGCCACTGCGGCGATGACAAATTGGGCGAGAAGCTTGTACCGCCCCGCCAGACCGCCACTCGATCGACGGGTTATCTTCAGGTAATCATCTGCAAAACCAATCAGGGTGAGGCCCGAGTAGATGAAAAGGGCCACGAGAATGAACGTGTTCCACTGCGCCCAGAGCAAGACGCTCACGGTCGTCGAACAGTATATGATGAGCCCTCCCATCGTCGGGGTGCCCACCTTGACTTCGTGTAATTCCGCCAACCGGCCGACCGTGCTCTTGTCACGGAAAGTCTGGGCGGCCTTGAGCAGCCGAAGCCCCGCGATGACCCGGGGCGCAATCAACATGCCAATGCAGAGTGCCGTGATGGCCCCCCCAACAGCACGAAACGATAGAAAGCGAAAGAGGCGAAAAGGGCCCCACCAGTCTTCCAGTTGCGCCAGCTCACTCAGCATCTTTCGGCCTCCCCGGACACCGGTATCAAAGTCTCAAGATGATAGGCCCGGCTTCCTTTCAGGAAGACAGGCCCCGAAGTATGGCGGAGTGCATCGGCCGCGGCCCGTTCGCTTCCGGCGACGCAAAAGCGCTCGGTTGGAGTTCCTCTGGAGACCAACCCATCGGCGTAGGACGAGGCCTCCTCGCCAACAAGGATTGCGAAATCGCTTGATGCGAGTTCGAGGCCGGCCCCCGTTTCCCGGTGGAGAGACGCGCTCCCCTCTCCAAGCTCCTTCATACCGCCAAGAACAAAGCAACGGGGCGGTTCTGGAAAAAGATTCTGAAAATGCTGCAGGCTGTCTCGCATGGAAGCCGGGTTTGCGTTGTAACAGTCAACGTAGTAAGTCCGCTCCCCCACCGTTCGGAGTTCCCCGCGCTGGACCGAAGGCCGCCAGGATTGCATCCGTTCCTGAAGTGTTGCCGCATTGATGCCCAAGGCAGTGGCCAGGGTGAGCGCCAATGCGACATTCGACCGCATGCCTTCACTGATCGCGGGCATCTCCACAACCAGTTCCCCCAAAAAGGGCAACTGCCGTAAACGAAGACGGCAGTTGCCCCCTGATCCCGCAGGAACGATTTCAGTCTCGCATTTGGTTAAAGCATAACTTGAGGGAAGATCTTTGGGCTTCGGTCCGGCCTCCGGGGCTGCGACCACAAACGTGCGAAGGGAGGCCGCCCTCGGCTCCGAGAAAGCGGCATATTCCAGGCAGGAGGCCGGCCAGACCGCCACCCCCCCCGGCTTTACGAATCGAAGGAGGGCACCCTTTTCCCGCCCGACGCCCGACAGATTGCCAAGCGCTTCCAGATGGGCTGCCGCAACCCCGGTAATGACGACCGCATCCGGTTCAATCATCGCTCCCAGATCCGCCATTTCCCCCCGGCGGTTGATCCCCGCCTCGATCACCGCGATCTCGTGGTGCCTCGGGTCTAACGCAAGAAGGGTGAGAGGAACGCCCAGGTGATTATTAAAGTTTTCATGGGTCCGATGGGTTCGTTCCGACCCCAGGAGGTGAGCCAGAAGATCTTTCGTCGATGTCTTCCCACAGCTTCCGGTGACCGCGACGACTTTCCCTGAGAACTGTCGCCGGTGCTCGCGCGCCATCCGCTGAAAGGCGCGTAACGTGTCTTTCACCACAAGCTGAGGCAGTGTTGAATCCGGACGAAAGCGTTCCACCAGCGCAGCCGCGGCCCCGGCCGCTTCTGCCGCGTGAAGGTAATCGTGGCCATCCCGTTCGCCACTGCGCAAGGCGACAAAGAGCTGACCCGGCTTCAGAATGCGGGTATCAATGCAGAATCCGGAGACGGGGCGGGGGGGCGTCCCCTTCCATTCTCCGGTCGACCAGGCGGCCAGCGTTGCTGCATCGAATTCAGGCATCTCAGAATTCCACTCCCAACTTCTTCCGAATGAGTTCGCGCGCGACGGCTCGGTCGTCAAAGGGCACCACCGAGTCGGCATATTCCTGAAACGTTTCGTGCCCCTTTCCGGCGATGAGAACGATATCGCCCGGCTCGGCCGCATCCAAAGCAACGCTGATGGCGTGTCTGCGGTCCTCGATGAAGTGCACGGGGTCGCAAACGCGAATACCCGTTCTCATGTCCGCAAAGATGTCTTCAACGGATTCCCCCCGGGGATTGTCGGTCGTCGCATAGGCGAGATCTGATCGCTCCGCCACGATTCGGGCGACATTCGGACGTCGCGCTGGATCGCGGTCGCCACCGCAACCGAAGACCGTGATCAGCCGCCCTTTTGTCAGGCTCCTGAGCATGTCCAGAGTCTTCTCATAGGCACCCTCCGAATGAGCGTAGTCGACAATGACCGAGAAGGGCTGCCCCTCTTCGACCCGCTCGATCCGCCCCCGGACACCGTCAAAATCAATGAGCTTTCCAAGGGCGGCGGTCACCTCTCCGCCGACCGCCTTCACCACCGCCAGAGCGGCCAGAAGATTGGAGACATTGAAGTCACCGAGAAGCGGAGAAAACACCCGCACGGTCTTGCCGTCCAGAGTCAGATCAAAGCGTGTCCCATCCACCCGGTACTCGATATTGGAGGCCCGAAAATTGGCCTCGGACCCTGTGCCAAATGAGATGATCCGGCAGGAGCCTTCGAGTTCAGCCTTCAATCGCTGCCCCCAGGAATCATCCGTGTTTATAATGGCGTGCTTCGGGGCCGGGCCGTTGCGTCCGTCGAAGACTTTCTTGACCGTGTCGAAATAGGCTTCGAGCGAACCGTGATAATCGAGGTGCTCAGGGTAGAGGCCCGTGAAAACAGCCACTTCGAAGCCGAGGCCCGCAACGCGCCCTTGGTCGATCCCGTGGGAGGACACCTCCATGACAGCGCACTGAGCCTTGGTGCGCACCATTTGTGAAAAGAGACCGTAGAGGTCGATGGGCTCCGGCGTCGTCCGGTAGGCCGGGAGTGTCCGCGCCCCGATGGCATAGTGAATCGTGCCCAGAAGCCCCATTGGTGATTCCTCGCTGTGCATGAACTCCCGCACCAAGGAGGCCACCACCGTTTTTCCACCCGTGCCGGTGATGCCCGTGACCTGGAGGGATTCGTCGGGCTTCCCAAAGAAGCGGCGGGCGACCGAGACCAACGCCGTCCGCATGTCCGCCACTTGAATGAAGGTCGTCTTGCGCGGCACCCAAACCTTCTCCTCCGCCACCACGGCGAGGGCACCTCGCTGGACCGCCTCTTCAATAAAGAACTTTCCACTGGTTCGCCTTCCCGCCATCGCAAAAAAGATGGCGCCGGGCGTGACCCGACGGCTGTCCGTACAGAGACCACGGACAACGGCACGGGCATTTCCTTCGATCCGGACGTGAGGGAGATCCGCGAAGAGGTCGTTAATGGAATGAGCCATGGATGTTGGGCCCTGCATCGCCCGTTGCAGCAACGCGGAGGCTGCATTTGCAAGCGTGGGGCGGGAGGACCTTGGAGGTGAGACGAGAAGACTTGAGGACGTGTTCAAAGCGTTGAAGGTCAGGGATGAGACGCCACGGGGGGCGCCGAAATGGGTTCAATATTTAAATAGCGCACGAGGCGTTCGCCGATGTGCTGGAAAGCCGGTGCCGCCACCACACCCCCATAGCCGGCACCGGGCATTTTGGGGTCGTTCACGACGACCGTCACAACCACGCGGGGGTCGGTCGCAGGAAAGAAGCCGGAGAAGGAAGCGACGTGGTGCCGGGTGGAATAGCGTCCGTTAATGATCTTTCGGGAGGTTCCCGTCTTTCCCGCTACTTGAAATCCGTTGATTGCAGCCCGGCGCGCAGTGCCACCCACTTCGACCACGCCTGCCAGCAAGCTGGCGGTTTCAGCCGCCGTCGCTTCGGAGAGGACCCGAACGGGTTCCGGTGGTCGGTATTCCATCACGGTATTTCCGTTGTCATCCATTATCCGGTTCACGATGAAGGGCGCATGGCGTCGGCCACCGCTCGCAATCGTCGCCATGGCGTAATGCATCTGCATCGGCGTGACGCTCACGGCGTAACCGGCTGGGAGTCGGCTGATTGTCAACCCGTCCCAAGCCCGGACTGGATGCAGCGTCCCCGCCACTTCGCCGCCCAAGACCCATCCAGTCTCCCGCCCAAACCCGAATTGCTCGGCGTAGCCATGGAGGCGGTTCGGACCCAAGCTCATGCCGAGCATCGCTGCGCCCCGATTGCTCGACTTTGCCACCACCGTCGACAACGGGATCTCGCCGAGCCTGGATGTATCCGAAGGGAGCCGGATTTTCCGTCCCCGGTATTCAACGACAGGCTGTGAACAATCAATGAGGGTGAACCGGTCGACAAGGCCTTCTTCAAGAGCACCGGCCACCGGCACGATCTTGAAAACCGAGCCCGGCTCATACACATCCGTGACCGCTCGGTTGCGCTGATTCTCAAGCGGATAGTCCCAGAACTGGTTGGGATCAAAAGTGGGATAGTTGCCAAGCGCGAGGATGGCCCCACTCCGGGCATCGCTCACCAGGATGGAGATGCCTTCCGGCGAATACGCTTCCGCCAATCGGGCGAGCTCGTCCTCCACGTAACTCTGAATCACCGAGTCCAGCGTGAGCTCCACTGAATAGCCGTTGCTCGGCGGGGCTTCGCGATCACGAAAGGCGGCAATCTCACGCCGACGCCCGTCGTTCTCCGATACTTTCCAGCCCGACTGCCCGCGCAGGTAGAAATCAAACTGGCGCTCCACCCCAAGAACCGCCACGCCTTCTCTATTAAGGTAACCCACCAGATGGGCACCCATGAAGGTGCCCGGATAGTGGCGCACAAAACGGCGCGTGCCATAGACGCCGGGAACCCTCAACGCACTCGCAGCTTCATAGGTCGGATCATCGATTTCGGCCAGCTTCACCCACCGGATCGCACGCCCCGGTTCACTGCCCGAAGCCCCGCGATGCGTCGTCGAGGCAATCCGCCGCAAGTGCGCTGGGTCCTGTTTCAGAAGGCGGGCCAACTCATCCAGCTTCTCAAACGCTTCCGGCTTGAAGTTCAATGGATCGATCCCCAAATCCACCACCGGACGCGTTCCCGCAAGGAGGGCCCCCCGGGCGTCTCGGATATCCCCGCGCCTCGGTTCCTGGCGAACAAGGGTGCGCCGATGTCCCTCGGCAATGGCGGCATACTCAGGCCCGCGGACGACGTGGAGGTCGTACAAGCGGTAGAAGATCCACCCGAAGGCGCAGAGCACCCCAAGGCAGACAAGCAGCAAACGCCAGAGCTGGACAAAGGCGCTCGCCATCAATCAAGCCGCCGCAGGGGTTCCATGACTGCGAGGTCAAATGTTTGCACAAAGGGTTCGCCGCTTTCACGCCGCCGCACCCCTGCAGCCACCTCGGCCGAATCCGGCCGGCGACTCGCGATCCGCACGACCTGGCCATGCTGCGCGGGCTGAAGCCTCAGCCCAAGCTCCACCGTCCGCCGGTGCAGATAAGAGGGGTTGTTTACTTCCGCAATTTTGTTGTCGAGGTAGTTCACCCGGCGCTGAATCTCGACGATCTCGGCCTGCACGCTCTGTGCGTTTTGCGCCGATTGCGCGATCTGATGACGCAGCGAGAGGAGGCCTGCGCCACCTACCATCGCCACAAGAATTATCCCACAAATCAGTCCAGCAATGGGGTAGATATCACTCGTTGTTTCAGGAGCAGTCTTTTTCATATCAGTCTTCCAGCTTTTCAAGGACGCGCAGCTTGGCAGAACGCGACCGGGGGTTGGCTTGCACTTCGGCCTCTGACGGCACGACCGGACGTCGGGTAAGGATCCGTCCCGATACCTTCCGGAGTTGTTGGGGCGTGGAGTCTCGGCTGTGCTCGGGAGCTCCCGCCATCCGGCGAAAGAACCGCTTCACAATCCGATCCTCCAGAGAAT
>CAYOIB010000110.1:0-6760 GCA_964403935.1 uncultured Puniceicoccaceae bacterium
CACCAGCCACTCCTCCAAGAGCCTGAAAACTGACAGGGCCTTGCGGGGGGGGGTGAACTTCCCCGAAGTGCGTGCCGGCCGCCGCTGTGTTCGTTGTCGGGGGCCCCTCATCCCCTGAAACCCGCAACCGTCGTTCCGCTACCGTTCTGTTCATTGTGTTAAATGAAAAAGCGTTCGGGTTGCTTTTGCGGTGGGGGCCTCCCGAAAGATCGGGATATTGCCGGGCTCCGTTTCACGGCGTTGCCGCCTCGTGGGATTTTGCCTATTGCTTTGTCCGGGGGCGGGAATCAGTTTTCTGAGCTTTTAGAGATGAAGGACCAGAGTATAGACACATCGGACCTCTTTGCCGTGAGGAAGGCAAAGCTGGAGGAACTGCGGGCGGAGGCCTATGATCCTTTTTCCCAGAATTGGGAACAAACCCACACTTCGGCTGCAGCCCTTGGAGCAATGCCAGAAGAGGCGAAGGAGGGGCAGGCAGTGTCGTGCGCAGGGAGAATCGTGGCCATCCGCAAGATGGGGAAGGCAAGCTTTGGGCGGATTCTTGATCGGGATGGGACGCTTCAGCTCTATTTTACGCGGGATGACTTGGGAGTGGAGACGTATGAGCTTTTCAAGAAGCGATTGGATCTCGGCGATTTTGTCGGCGTTCGCGGGGTGCTGTTCCGGACGTCGACGGGTGAGGTGACGGTGCGTGTGGAGGGGTTCAAGATTGTGTCGAAAGCGCTGCGTCCTTTGCCGGAGAAATGGCATGGATTACAAGATGAAGATAGCATTTACCGGCAGCGCTATCTGGACCTGATCAGCAACGCGGCGTCGCGTGAGGTTTTCAAGACCCGCAGCAAGGTGATCTCCTGCATTCGCCGCTTTCTCGATGGAGAAGGCTTCATGGAAGTGGAAACCCCCATTCTCCAGTCCGAGGTGGGTGGGGCCGCGGCACGTCCGTTTGAAACTTATTTCAATGCTCTGGATTGTCCCTTCTATCTGCGAATTGCGCTGGAGCTTCATTTAAAGCGTCTATTGATCGGCGGGTTCGATCGGGTTTACGAGATCGGTCGCAATTTCCGAAACGAAGGCCTTTCCCGCCGGCACAATCCGGAGTTCACCATGCTTGAGGTGTATCAGGCTTATACGGACTACCGTGGAATGATGGTCCTCATGCGGGAAATGGTGCGGCGAATATGCACCGAGGTTCTGGGCCGCGAGACGATTGAGCGTTATGACGGGACGGTCATTGATCTTGGTGGGGCGTGGCGTGAAGCTCGATACAAGGATTTGATCTGCGAGTACACGAAGGATCCGGATTGGTTTAAGCGTTCGTCGGAGGCGAAACTCTCCTGGTGTGAGGAGAATGGTATTGAAGTGAGGGATGATCCGGAAGATTATGAGATTACAAATGCAATATTCGAAAAGCGCATTGAGCCGACGCTGATTCAGCCAACCTTTGTGACGCATCTTCCACGGGAATTGATTCCTCTGGCGAAGATTTCGCAGGATGATCCTGAGACGATTGATGTATTCGAATTGTGCATCAACGGTCAGGAGATCGCGCCTGCCTACAGCGAGCAGAACGACCCCTTTGTGCAGCGCGAGCAATTCGAGCGCCAGGCAGGCGAAGAGGTGCAGAAAGTGGATGAGGACTTTCTCCGTGCATTGGAGCATGGGATGCCACCGGCCGGTGGCATGGGGATTGGGATCGATCGGCTGGTCATCCTTCTGACGGGTGTGGCCAGCATCCGCGATGTTATCCTTTTTCCCTCGCTCAAGCCCCTGCACAAGCCGCAAGGAGAAACGAAGGGCCAGACTTCAGAGACGAAGTGATGCTGTCACGCTGAAGACCCACCATGCCCTGGTACCTGCAACTCGCTTGGCGTCAGCTCTTCCCCTTTGGACGGAAGGGCGGCAGCAGCTTCTTTGGGATTCTGGCGGTGTTGGGTGTTTCGCTCGGAGTGATGATTCTGGTGGTCACGCAGAGCATCATGGGCGGCTTTGGGGAAGCGCATCGCGAGCGCATGGTCCAGACCACGGGGCATATCGAGATCACGGCGCACGGTCGACCGTTTACGAGGTACCAGAGCATTCAGGTGCAGATTGAGGAGCGGGACAATGTGCGCTCGGTTTCGCCGTATGCGCGTGGGTTCTTCATGGCGGAGGCCCGAGGGAACCGTGCTTTTCCGATGGCGATGGGGATCGACATGGCCAGTGGCGCGGACCAGCGATTGGAGGGTTTCATGACTTGGGGAAACGCAGCGGATCTTTACGATGACGGTCTTCTGCTGAGCCGGAGCTTGGCGAACGAGATTGGTGCGGGTGTTGGCAGTCGGGTGGATGTGACGTCGCCCATGATGTTTGAGAAGGCAATCGAGGGCGAGGAGTATGTCCTTCCGCGCGAGTTGGAAGTTGTTGGGATCTATGATCTGGAATGGCAGGATACCTTTGTGCCCGGAATGGTGCTGACATTGCGGACCTTACAAGAGGTTTACGATCTGGGGGATGCCGTGCACGGCATCATGGTGTGGTTGGATCCCGCTGCGAATGAGCGCGTGGAGGCGGCGGCCTATGAGGCTTCGATTCTTCCCCAGGGTGTGTCGGCGATCACCTGGCGAGACGTATGGGCAAGTTTTATATGGGTTCTTGAACTTGAGAAGACGATCTTGTTATTTATTGTTCTTCTGATTATGGTGGTGGCGGTCTTTGCTATCGGTGGGGTGCAATTGCTTTTGGTCATTCGGAAGACACGCGAGATTGGTCTGCTGGGTGCCATGGGGGCCCGGCCAACGGAGATGCTCATTCTGTATAGTTCGCAGGGGTTTATCGTTGGGGTCATGGGCATTGCTCTTGGAATCCTGCTGGCGTTTGCAGTCTTGTCGGTGCGCGATCCCATCGTCCGGTTTCTCTCGGAAATTACAGGGCAACAGGATGCGCTGGTGCAGTATTACTATTTCACGTATTTGCCGGTCAAATACAGCACGAGCGACTTTGTCGTTATAATAGTGGCAACATTGGTCGTTTCGTTGGTGGCAAGTTTTCTCCCTGCTGCCCGCGCCGCCCGGCTGCGTCCGGTGGAAGCCTTGAGGTACGAAGGATGAACGACGCGCCAACACCGACGGGGGCCCCCGTTCTTCTCGCAAGCGGGATTCGCAAGAGCTTTCCAAGCGGCCCGGATACGATCGAAGTTTTGCGCGGGATCGACTGTGCTGTTCCAGCGGGTGCTTCTCTGAGCGTCCGGGGACCATCGGGGGGGGGCAAGACGACGCTCCTGAACATCCTTGCCGGGCTGGAGGTTCCCAATGCGGGGCAGGTGGCGTGGTCGGGGAAGGTGCTTCCGCAGCGGGGGTTGTCGCGCCTCGCTCGCCTGCGGGGTCGCCACATAGGAATGGTTTTCCAAGCTTATTATCTGGTTCCGGAGTTGAATGCGTTGGAGAATGTTCTGTTGGCGGCAAGGATTGCAGGTGTGGCGGGCAGGGAGGCGAGGCAGCGGGCGGATGATCTTTTGGATCTGGTTGGCATCGCGCACCGGAAGCGATCCTATCCCTCCCAGCTTTCAGGTGGAGAGCGGCAGCGGGTGGCAGTCGCCCGGGCATTGATCAATCGTCCAGCGGCTGTTCTGGCGGATGAGCCGACAGGTAACCTGGACGAGCGGACGGGCGAGGCGGTGATGGAGATGCTGATGACGGCGTGTCGCGAAGTGGGGGCGAGCTTTGTCCTTGTAACCCACAACCGGGCGTTTGCGGAAATGACGGACCAATCGTTTCGGATGGAAGAGGGCCTTCTGCGCCCGTTGGATGATTGATTGGATGATTGATTGCACGGTGCGCTGGCCATGTGGGTCTGTCCCGCACTTCGGCGGCAGGTTCTTATGAACTTGAACGCCCCCGGCTTTTTCCTCTTCGTGATGGAATGCCAATACCCCAATGAGCAACAGGACGCTGGCTTATATTGACCACGATCTGGACGATTTTGGAAGCCGACCAGAATTGAACGGTCATGTGGCGGCTCACTCCGTGAGGGGTCTGGCCCGCAATCCCCGAACGAACTTTGTGGTCGATCATACGCTTGAGCGACGTGAGTTATCGCGAGGTATGCTCCTTGCGGTGGCGCGCACGCTGGCTGAGCGCTGGCGCCCGCGTTTGGAGGGGCAGAGGCGTGTAGGCGTTGTTTTTCCGGCTGGCATCGGATCGCTTGTCGCCAATCTGGCGCTGGTCCTACTGGACAAGGTTCCCGTCAATCTCAATTTTACAGCGGGCCCGCTCTCCATCCAGAAGAGCCTTTTGAAGGCTCAGCTCACGACGATCGTGACGGCCAAGCCGGTTCAGGCGAAGCTTCGTGATTTTCCCTGGACCGATTCGATCATCGATTTGGTCGAAGAGCGGAAGCAGATGAAGAAGTCGCAGGTGCTCCTTAACCTTGCGATGATTCATGTCCTGCCGATCAACGCACTGTTGCGGACCTGGAAGGTGCCACAGGCGGGTGGGGACAAGGAGGCGGGGCTCTTGTTTTCCAGTGGAAGCATGGGCGACCCCAAAGGGGTGGTTTTGACTCATCGCAACATCATCGGAAACTGCATGCAGGTGGATAGTTGCGGGTTGCTCGATGCCCGAGAAATCATGATGGCATGCCTCCCGACTTTTCACAGTTTCGGGTTTACCGTGACGGTCTGGTACCCCTTCTTCTCCGGCATGCGCATTGTGACGCTGCCCTCGCCTTTGGAGACACGCAAAGTAGCGGATGCCATCGAGGCAGAGGGCGTAACGGTGATGATGGGCACGCCAACATTTTTGCGCCCGTATTTCAAGCGGGTCGAACCGGAGAAGCTGAAAAGCCTGAAGTATGTCGTCGGGGGCGCGGAAAAGACACCCCAGGGCTTTCAGGAGAAATGGGCCAAGAGCTTTGGGAGCCTCTATCTGGAAGGGTATGGCCTGACGGAGACCTCTCCGGTGGTGAGCTGCAACCTTCCTGCGCAGCGCGGTCAGCCGGAGCAGACCCGGGTGGGTTCTGTCGGAAGGTTGTTTCCCGGGATGGCGGCGCGGGTTGTGGATCCGTCTTCAGGAGAGGTCCTCAAGCGCGGCGAACTGGGTATTCTCGAACTCAAAGGCGTCAATGTTTTCAACCAGTATCTGGATGATCCCGTCTCCACGCGGCAGTGCTTCCGCGAGGGGTGGTTCGTCTCAGGGGACCTCGCCCGGATCGATGAAGACGATTATATTTTCATCGAAGGCCGCCAGAGCCGTTTTTCAAAGCTCGGCGGGGAGATGGTGCCGCACGGGGTGGTCGAGCATGCCATTGTTGAAGCGTTTAATCTGCACGACGCCGAGTGCCCATTGGTTGCCGTCACGGGCGTCTATGACCCGCAGAAAGGCGAGGCCCTCGTCGTTCTGGCTGCGATTGAGATGACGGCTCAGGAGCTACGCGAGAGGTTGGCGAAGAGTGGGTTGCCCAACCTCTGGATTCCTCGAATTGTAAGGCGTGTGGAGGCGATTCCCTGTCTCGCTTCAGGGAAACTTGATCTTCGGGCGTTGAACGCGCTCGCTGTCGATTCCAGCGGGGCATCGATTGCCGGTGGCACATCCGGTGAAGGGGGGCATTAGCGGGTTAAACCCGGGGGACCTGGGACGGCTGCTCCGAAAGCTGTGTCGGGTGCAGGGCGAGGAGATGGACGTTCTGAGGACAGGATGGAAACGATACCGTTGCCACAGGATATCCGCATTCGCGGCCATAGTATCACTGGATACACACAGAACGCCCATTACCAAGATGGGTGAGGCGCAACCCTGGGTCGAATCGAGTCCGGCGACCTCTTCCTCTGCTTGAATTAATGGAGGTAGAGGGCGGGCCTTAATGGATCCTCAGGCAGCTTGTTGGCTTGAGCCTCTGTCGGGTCGGGTGCCTTGGATGAGACAGGGCTCGCTGGAATTGAATGCGCATCAGCTTCAGGAGAAGCGTTTGCTTGCGGATCTTTTGGAGGAGGTGCTCCCTGAGGCTTCGACAGAGTAGGGGTCATAGTGGAACTTATGAGGACGACAGTTACGATGGGACAAACCACAGAGTCTTTCCGGTCGATGAGCCTCTGTCAATCGACCCATTCAGATTTTTACGTAAATCAAGTATTAATGCGCGGGATCAAGTGAAGGATCTCCCTTGTTATTCATCCTGCTGTTGAGACTGCATGAGCGCTCTCATGCTTCTGATTGTCGTCATGTCCGCTTTCCAAAAAATCTTCGGAGTCTTCACATTACCACGTGCTGTCAACAGATGGTTTCTCGATCAGGGGTGCTTTGGGTGTCGGTTCAGATTCCGGCGATGAGGCTGCTATAGGGCGGCAGATACTCCCCGGAGCGATGGAGCCACGGCCTTCAAGGACTTCAGCCACCGCCTGCTTGTCACTGACGGACGTGATCCGGATTTGTCCCACGCGCCGTTCGATCGGGCCGAGGCGTTCGCCGGTGTAGGGATCAATAAGTTGTCCTTCGAGGGCATATATATCCAAGAGCTCACCCACTCGGAACAGGTCCCCGCCGGTATTCAGGTAGGCGGTGTTGGCATCCACGTGCAGGATCCTTGTAGGAAAGATCGCATCGAGAAGTTGGCGGGCAACTTCCTGCGCCAAGGCATCCGCAAGTGGCGTAGCCCATTTGTGATCTGTACTTTGGAAGGGTTCGGCCGCAAGGTCCACGACTCGAGCGAATCGAGTTTCCCCTGTTGCTATATTTATGACGCGGAGAGAAAGCCGCCCCTTGGGGTGGAAGCGGGTGACCTTTCTTCC
>CAYOIB010000111.1:0-6360 GCA_964403935.1 uncultured Puniceicoccaceae bacterium
TCTTCACCGCTGGAGAGGTAGGCTTGTTGAGGCTTCGATTCAGTCACTTCAATACGGAGTTACTGGAGAATCTGCGGAAAGACCGCCGCTTTTCCCGGATGATCGAGAATCCCGACTGGGCGGTCCGTGCGATGCGCGTGGGCATTCTCATTTGCACCCTGGGGTATGCCATCAACCTGTTTCCGATCCTGTTCGCGGGATTGCAGGGCGGGGAAGCCATGCTGTGGGGGGAGGCAAGCGGTTTTGCCGTTGTTGCGGCCTTCTTCCTCGCGGTGGCTTTGCATTTTGCGGTTGCGGAAGTGGCTCCGCGCGCGCTGGGCCTCGGCTACCCCCGGGCGGCGTTGTCGGTCGCGCGGGTTCCCACCGTCCTTCTCGCCTGGTTGTCGACGCCGCTTCTCAACGCGCTCCAGAAGGGCGTCGAAAGGCTTCTGGGCATGTTTGGGGTGGAGAACCGACCGGAGGCATCCCTCGAGACGCTGGATCTCGAAGCGCAGATTGAAGGGCTCCACCCGGAAGGGGAATCACCCCTGAGCGTTACCGTGACGCAACGCATCCTGAGGAACACCTTGCGTCTTCGCGAGCTGCAGGTGGGGGATGTTATTCTTCCGCGCAAGCAAGTGCTCTATTTTGACGTCAACCTCGATGTCTCGGAGAATCTCGCGATGGCGCGGGAGGCGGGCCACACGCGTTATCCCTTGTGTGATGGAGACCTCGACCGCTGCATCGGGCTGATCCACATCAAGGACCTTTTCCGCTATCCGGGGGATCTTCGAAAGCTGGACCTTCGACGCCTCCGCCGGGACATCATACGCATCGACAGCGAGGAGAGTTTGGAGAGCGCCTTAGCCAAGCTGCTCGCGCACAGAATGCACATGGCGTTGGTCATTGACGAATTTCGGGGAACAGAGGGTGTGCTCACGCTGGAGCAGGCTCTGGAAACGCTGGTCGGCGACATCCGTGACGAGTTCGACGCTGATGAGGAAGCTTTGATCAAAGGAGGTGATGATCCGGCCGATGCTGTTGTCTCGGGACTGGCCCTTATTCACGAACTTGAAGAGCGTTTCAATGTGGAACTCGACGACGAAGAGGTGTCCACCGTCGGCGGCTTGATCACGACAGCCTTGGGCCGCATTCCTGATAAGGACGAGCAACTGGAAATCGACGGCCTCCATTTCACGGTCACCGAGGTCGACGAGACGCGGGTCATCGAAGCGCGGGTTCGGCGCATGCTTGGAGAAGCCGAGGGGGCCTCCGACGTTTCCGGTTGATGAAGGGGGGCCGTTCTGCCCGGCAAATCATCAGCTGTGCGGGGCGTGATACATTGACATGATTGGCCACTCTTGCGAAGACATGCTTCAGATTCGAGTTGATCTTCTTCAACGAACCTTGTTCCCGATCTTCCCATGGCTGTAACCGAGCGCCCCTCCAAGCCCGCCCAAAAATCCAATTCTCCCGGAACCACGACCTGGTTTGGCTTCGCCCGACGGGTGCCGACGGAACGGGGAACGATCCGAATCCGGCTTCTCTGGGGGCGCATCACCGCTCTCGTCCTGGCTTTGATGGTGATCGGCTGGTTCAGTGTGGCCACCGCACTCTACTTCTTCTATCGAGAGGTGCGGGAATTTGAAGAGGTCGCCTTCAAGGACATGATCTTGTTTCCAATTCGGCGCGACGCGGTCCGTGAGCAGCAAGGTAATTACGAAATCGAACAAGCTATCGCGCGCATCGAAGCGGGTGACTACCAGCGCGGAGTCATGCTCGCCCGGCAGGGCATCCGGCGTTCGCCCGCAAACACGGAGGGACGCTTTCTCCTCGCACGGCTTTACTCCGGGATCCGGCCTGACGTGTCGATTGAGCTCTTGGAAAGCGGCCTCGAGTATGTCGATGACGATGTCGACTACTTGCGTTTGTACATCACCCTGTTGCTGCAGGAGAAGCAGGATGAAAAAGTTCTGGAACTTGTTCGCAGCTACCTGGCCCGCGAGGATCTTTCCGAGCAAGTGAAATCCATTTTTGCCTTGTCGGGTATGCGGGCGTCCCTCTTTCGAGGACATTATGAGGAAGCGGCCCGTCTTTTCGTGGACTATGATCTGTGGCGAAATGTGGAGGGTGTGACTCTCGCCGCGTCGCTTCTGAATCGGGTTGGGGAAACAGACCGTGCCATCGAGTTTCTGCGAAGGTTTACTGAGGTCTTTCAGGATCAGGCGATTGAGCCTGTTCACACCGCTCTCCTCCGTATCCTTGTCGAGGAAGAGCGCTTCGATGAAGCCGCCGAGATCGCTTTGAGCCGAAGCCTTCGAAATCCCCTGGATTGGCAACCGCGCCTGGACTTGCTGAGTGTCCACCAGAAGTCTGGGCGGACGGAGCGTGCGCGCCGCGAAGCACTCGACCTCGCACGGCAGTTTCGTTCGGACGCACGGGTGATGGCTGCCCTGGCACAGCATGCCACGGATGCCGGAGATGTTGCTTTAGCACGGCGCGTTTATGAATCCGCTCTGGAGAACAATCACAGCGTCGCCATTTTCGGCCTGCTCCTGATCGAGGCGCACATCACGGCGGGCGAGTACCAAGCCGCGATTCGCTTCTGTAACGAACTTGTTCGTGAGCAGCCGGGGTGGTTGCGGGATTACGAGACCGTCTTTTCCAGCATGCGTTCGATCGCCACTTATGCTGCCGGCAACGAAGAACTGGGACGCGTTTACTTGCGTGAATTTACGGATTCGCCCCGGACAACCTCCGGAATCATGGTTAATGTGGCCAAGCGCTTCAAGGAGATCGGCTGGCCGGAGATTGCACGACAGCTCCTCGTGGAAGCGGTTCGGCGCGACGACGGGAGCGAAGCCGCCTTGGCAGGTCTGATTGAGCTCGAACTCGATTTGGGAGAATCCCTGGCCTTGACAGATCATGTGCGACAGCTTCTCCAGTTGCGCCGCCCAAGCCACGACCTTCTGGAGCGCCTCTACCGGGAATTGGGGAGTGACCGCTTTCTCTTCACGCCAGGCCGTGAAGAGCTTCTAAGCGCTTTGAATGAAGTGCTTGCTGAGCGCGACGTAGATGTCACAGACGTTCGTCTGCCGAGCTGAGAGGCGCGGCGTTGTCCTCAGTTTGCGATACGTCGCTGTCTCAATGCCTCGAAGAGGCAGATGGCGGCACTTGTATTGAGGTTGAGGCTGTCGGCCTCACCACACATTGGCACGAGGCCAGTGGTTGCTGCTCCGTCGAGCCACGTTTGGGATAAGCCGGTTGATTCCGCACCCACCACGAGCGCTGTCGGGACGGTGAAGGGAATGTCCCAGATTGCTTTTGTCGCCCCCGGAGACGTGGCTACCGCGGTAATCGAGTACGTCCGGAGCCAATGGAGGGTTTCAGCCGAGGTTGCGATGGCCATTGGCACGTGGAAGAAGGATCCTTGCGAGGCCCGGATAGCATTGGGGTTGTGGATATCGGCAACGGGCTCGCAGAGGATGAGACCGTCAGCCCCAGCTGCGTCGACTGTCCGGATGAGCGCGCCCAGATTTCCGGGTTTTTCGATGCCCTCGACGACGAGAATGAGGGGGCACTTCGATAGTTTCAGATCGTCGAGCGGGCGGGGGCGACACCGGGCCACCGCCAGGAGTCCGTCGGGATTCTCTCGGAAGGCCGCCTTGGCGAAGGCCGACTCCGACAATTGAACGCACTCCACGCCGGTGGTGTCCGCCCGCTCAACGGTATCATTCGAGGCTGGACCACGGAAGCGCTCCGGGCAGAAATACAAGGTCTCCAGGGGCCATTCGGCGGTGAGTGCCCGCGAGACTTCCCGACCCCCTTCAACGAGAAAGAGCCCCTGACGCTTGCGATGGGATCCTTCCCGCAACCGGACGAGATGCTTTATCCGCGGATTCTGCACGCTGGTGATGGACTCAAACATTTGAGGGCCACGATGCAAATGCAGCGACCATCGGCAAGTCGCGTGACGCCACCGGCTCACATTCGCCTCGGCTTTCAAAGTGGATGTTCAGGAGATGACGGCGGTTCTGCTTTGACGTGCGGGGAGAGGCGGACTCCGATGGGCTCGATGAATCTCAAGCCTCCGCGTAATTTCCGGCCGGTCCCTTTTCATTATCATGAAGAGGTGGAACTTTCGATCGATACCCTGACAAATCTTGGCGTCGGCCTCGGTCGTATCGATGGCTGGGTCATCATGGTCCCTTATGCGCTGCCAGGGGAACGGGTGCGCGCGCGGGTGTGGCGAAACAAATCAAACTACTCGGATGCCGATCTGGTGGAGGTCATGGAACCCTCCGCCCATCGGGTCCAGCCGGGTTGCTCGCTCTTCGGGACATGCGGGGGATGCCAGTACCAGCATCTTGATTATCCTTCGCAGCTGGAGTGGAAGACCCGGCAGATCGGAGAGCTTTTACTTCGCATCGGTGGGCTCGAAGTGCCTGTGCAACCGTGCATCGGTTCACCCCTGGTCTATGGGTACCGGTCGAAATTGACGCCGCATTTTCGAGTCAAACCCCATGGGGAATCCACCGTTATCGGTTTCCAGAGAGCGGATTCACGGGCTTTGGTCGATATCCCTCAATGTCCGATCGCAAGTCCTGCAATCAATGAGGTCCTCGTCTCGGAGCGGAGGGCGGTCAAGAGTGAGGAGCGTGTCTACAAAAGGGGAGGGACCCTGCTCTTGCGGGATGTTCAGGGGGTGGTGGTGACGGATGCTGCTGCTCATGTTTATGAACAGGTGGGCGACTTTCGGTTTAAATTCGTGGCGGGCGAGTTTTTTCAAAACAACCCCCATATTCTGCCGACCATGGTGGATTATGTTTTGAAGGAGGCTCAAAATTCAGGCGCGCGTCATCTGGTCGATGCCTACTGTGGGGTGGGGGTCTTCGCGATCTGTGGTTCATCGCTCTTCGAATCGGTGCGGGGGGTGGAGATCAATGCCCGCGCCGTGGCCCTCGCGCGCGCGAATGCCCAGGAAAACAAGGTCAAAGGGGTTCAGTTTATCGAGGGAATGGCCGAGCGGATTTTTGACGATCTGGATCTCGGGGGGGCGGATTCGGTTGTTATTCTGGATCCTCCGCGAAAGGGGTGTGACGTCCCGTTTCTCCAGCAACTGTGCACCTTTGGTCCCCGGCGCATCGTCTATGTGAGTTGCGGCCCCGATACTCAGGCTCGAGATCTGAAGATCCTCAGCGAAGCGGGCTATCGGGTTTCACAGGTTCAGCCGTTCGATCTATTTCCCCACACACGCCATATTGAAAACGTGGTGACCCTTGATCGTTGATGAGCCTTGCAGGCGTGGCCTCGCCGCTTTGCGCCCGATTCAACGCGTAATGGGAGAGATTCCGAAAGAGGCGGCGTGGAAATTCAGTGCCTCGCGAATGTGGAGATCCCAGTAGTCCCAGGTGTGTTCGCCGGGATATTCGGCGTATTCGTGTGGGTAACCCAGGTGCTCAAGTTCTTGATGAAAACGGCGGTTGTCTTCGATGAGGTAATCCTCTGTGCCGCAGTCGAGGCGAATCCGGGGTGGTTCGGGTTGTTTGACCGCCGCCGAGGCAAGAGTGATGAGATCATGTGATGTCCCGGATCCGCCATCGCCAAAGACACGTTTGAAGAGCACGCGCCAGCTATCAGGATAGCCTTTCCAGTCACCCGTCCAGCGCATAAGCGCGCCACTATGAGCATGGATACTGCAAAATTTTTCAGCGTAGCCGAGGCCGAGACGGAGGGCACCGTAACCACCCATTGAAAGACCGCCCACCGCCCGACCGGAACGTTGGCGCTGCGCGGGGAAATTGCGTTCTACAAAAGTTACAAGCTCCTCTCCAATGTGGGCGGCGTAGTCAGGGCCTTCCTCATTCTTTGTGTAGAAGCCCCGGTAGCCATCGGGCATCACGATCATCATGGGGAAGTCGCCGACATACGATTCCAGGCGTGTATTTCGCAGCCAGTTGCTGTGGTCGTCACTGAGGCCATGAAGCAGGTAGAGGGTGGGAAACGGCGGCTCGCCGACGTCCGGCAAGAGCACCGACATCGTCGTTGCTTTCTCCAATACTTCGCTTCTCCACTGTGCGGTAATCAATGCCATGGGATGACTCATAGCCTCGTCCAAGGGCTCGTCGATTTGAAAAGGCCCCGCGTCTGTTAATTTGAGCGTCAGTCCTCCGGGCGCTCTCCCGCCGGGGCCATCTTGACGAGCTTCGGATCGAAGCGCGCCAGAATCTCTACGAGATCCGTCTGCTCGGCCATGACCGTCTCAATGTCCTTGTAAACGGCCGGGACTTCATCGAGGCCGGCTGAGAGCAGGGCCACGCCCTTCGCCGCGAGATCCGCCTGGGCCGTTTTCCAATCAAGCGAAGCCTTGGCTTGGGTCCG
>CAYOIB010000112.1:0-6262 GCA_964403935.1 uncultured Puniceicoccaceae bacterium
AAAGGGCGAAAGAGAAATCCCCGGAACGACGAAATTAACGTTTGCTGAACTGGAATCGCTTACGCGCACCTGGCTGGCCCGCCTTCTTGCGCTCACGGCGACGCGGGTCACGCTTCAGGTGACCCATCTTCTTCAAGCTGCCACGGAGTTCGCCATCTGATTTTTCGAGGGCCCGTGCCAGACCATGCGCAATCGCCGTCGATTGGCCGTGGGGTCCCCCACCGCGAACCGAAGCAATAACGTCAAACTGGGCTTTCTGATCCACCGTGTGAAGAGGCCCTTCGGCTTCCCGAATAAGCTGCTCAAAGCCAAAGAAGGCTTCGACGGTCTTGCCATTCACAGTGAACTTGCCCGAGCCATTCGGGATCAGACGAACACGGGCAGAAGCTGTCTTGCGGCGGCCTGTGCCGAGAAAAGGGGTTGCGGTATCGGTTGTCATCTCCGGTTCTGAAAAAATTAGAAGTTAAGGGGCTCAGGCTGCTGTGCGCCATGCGGATGCTCCGGGCCCGCAAATACCTTGAGTTTGGTCAACTGGGCGCGGCCCAGGCGGTTGCGTTGAAGCATGCCCTTGACGGCGTGGGTGATAATGAACTCCGGGCGTTTGTTACGCATGTCTTCCAGCGAGACACGGTATTCATTCCCCCGGTAGCCGCTGAAAAACATGTAGTTCTTCTGAATTTCCTTGCGACCGGTAACCGCCACCTTGTCGGCGTTGATCACAATGACAAAATCACCGGTATCGACTCCAGGTGTGTACGTCGGGCGATTACGCCCACGAAGAACGTTTGCGATCTCCACGGCGAGACGCCCCAGGACCTTCCCGGTGGCATCCACCACATACCACTTCGGAGTAAGGTCCGCTTTCTTGGCCAAATAGCTTTTCATGACGCGAAAAAGGGCAGACAAAAGATCTCCCACTCGGGGCTGTCAATCCTTTCATCCATCTAAATTAAAAGGGTCCGCACCCAAAGTGGATGCGGACCCGCTAATATTCGAGATTGTCTATTAAGATCCGGCTCTACTTTAGAATCCGGCAGTCACGGCAACACCGTAGAAGAGGCGGTTGTCGCGCTGGCCAGCCTTCCAACCGTAGTCTTCGCTCGCCCAGGTCCAGCTCACGCTGGCGCTAGCCGATACGTAGTCATTGAAGGCATAGGTTGCGCCAACAGTCGCGCCAAAGTAGAAGTAGTCCTTCTCATTGTTGGCGAGGACCGAGTAACGGCCATTGCTACCATAACGGGCGTAACCGAGGTGTGCACCCACATCAACGGTGGTGTCTTCAGCAACGACCCAGCTTTCGCCACCCGAGAGCTCCAGTGTCCAGGACTTGCGATCGAAGTCACGGAACACGTAGAAGGCAGGGGAGAAAGGCAGCTCAAAGGCGAGACCACCATAAACTTCCACAGCATTCACGTCGCTATCGAAGAACTTCTCCTGATCGTCAGGATAAGTGTAGTAGGTCACCCCGACATCAGCGCTGATCAGCTCGGTGATGGCCCAGCCATAGCCAGCGTAGAAGTCGACTTCGTTAGAAAACTCGTGGTTCACCGGAAGTGCGGCCCAGATGCCGGCGTAGAAGCCATTGACCTCAAAGTCGAGGGACGGCGTGAAGGATTCTTCAGCCCGCTGCACCCCGCGGAAAACGTAGGCGGACTGCCATTCCCACGTTGTAGTTACCGAAATGTCTTCCTGACCATGAAGGGCAGAAAAACCAGCGGCCGAAGCCGCAAGAATTGCGATCGTCTTTTTCATCTTACTTGTAGTCTGTAGTGTAGTTGTGCTTATTTAAGCAGAGGACAAGCATGGTCCCCCGCCACTCAGTGTCAAGTCGTTACGGCTGTTCAGTCGGGCCGACGATAATCGCGGGAAGCTAACCACCCGTCGATCAATAGGCAAATCGCCCGGCAAGATTCCGCCGGTGTATTGAACCCCAAAGAGGCTTCGAGCGATGGTACCTAACGGCCTCAAGCACTATCAGAACCAGCGGAAGTCTTTTGGGTACCAGCCCCGTCGGCCTCTTCGGAAGGATCCGTGGGGTCGCCTTCCTCGCCGCCAAACTGAGCGATCTGAAGGAGCTGATGGCCCGCATACTCCATATCGTGGACCAGCACCCGGACCCGCCCTGCGAGGAAGTGATGGGCGACATGGGCCATCAAGGCGATGACCAAGCCCGCCACCGTGGTCAAAAGAGCTTCCGCAGCACCCCCCGTAAGCTCGGTAAAACGAGGATAGGCGACCAACTCCGCAGCCTGAAGATCAAAGAATGCGTGGATGATGCCGAGAAGGGTTCCAATCAAGCCCAGCAACGGGGCAATCCTGGCGACCACGGCGAGGGTGCCAAGCCGGCGCTCAAGAATGGGAATCTCGACAAGGGCCGCTTCCTGCATAGCGGCCCTTATGCGCTCTTGATCCTCCTCGAATCGAAGCAACCCCGCCTTCACAATGCCTGCCACTGGTCCCGGCGTCTCCTCACAGACGGTGAGGGCTTCGATGAGACGGCTCTTCACCAACAGGTTCCGGATCCCGGCAAGAAAATCGTTAGAGCGGATCTGGCTCTTGTGGAGGAAAAGAGCGCGTTCGACAAAGACGATGAAGCCGAACAGGCTCACGGCCAGCAGGATCCACATAACCGGACCGCCCCGGTCGAGCAAAGGTACATCTAGAAGTCCCATAGCGCTAGGGCAAAGCCAACCGGTCTCATAAGAAAAAAGCAACGCGACAATGCTGGATCCACCCGCGAGAGGCCGGAAGAAAGCCACCCCCTGTTGCCTGTTAAAATGTATGGATGAAGAGCCCGCTGCGCAATTTCGGCTCAAACCAGGTGCTCTTTGGCGGCATGATGGCTCCGGCGTCGGCAATGTCCATCAACTGGTCGACCGTCACTGGATACATCGAAAATGCAGCGGCGAAGGCGCCGGAGTCGACCTGCTTCTCGAGTTCTTGGGTTCCTCGAATTCCGCCAATAAAGTCGATCCGATCGCTGGTGCGGGGGTCGTCAATCGCGAGCAAAGGCGTAAGCACCTTATCCTGCAGCCTCGACACATCCAGACGCTCAATCGGGCCTTCCGAGGCATCCTCGGGGAATTCAAGCGAGTACCACGCACGATCCAGGTAGAGGCCCACGAGCCCGGGCCTATCCGGATTGGCTCCCTGGCCCTTGGTGACTTTGGCCTTTTGCCCCACCGCCTCAAGGAATGCTTCCTTGCTCAGACCGTTCAGGTCCGTCACCACCCGGTTGTAGGGCAGGATGTTAAGCTCGTCCCCCGGAAAGAGCACACTGAGAAACCAGTTGTAATCCTCTTCGCCGGTGTGCCCTGCATTCGCCTCACGGCGTTCGCGCCCCACCCGTGCGGCGCTGGCGGCACGGTGATGGCCATCAGCAACGTAGCTTACCGGAATCCCGGCAAAGGCCTTTTCAAAACTTTCGCCTCCGGCCACACGCCAAGCGATGTGCCGAACTCCGTCCGGAGCGACAAAATCAAAGAAAGGTTCTCCCGAGGTTGCCTGGTCGGTCAGCTCCTGGATCGCCTTGTTGCCGCGATAGGTCAAGAAAACCGGTCCTGGGTGTGCCTCAAGGGTGCGGTTCAGGGTCGTGCGGTCATCCTCCTTCACCCGGCGCGTCGTTTCGTGCTTCTTGATCAGGTCGTTTTCGTAATCCTCGATATGGCTGACCGCGACGAGCCCCGTCTGCCGGTGTTTGCCCATTTCCTGACGGTAGACGTAGAGGCAGCGCTCCGATTCGCGAACAAGAGCACCCTCGTTTTGGAGGCGATCGAGGTTTTCACGGGCCTTGGCATACACCTGCGATGAGTACGGGTCGCTATCGGCGGGCAGACCAATCTCTGCGCGGGTTACGTGGAGAAAGGAGAAAGGATTGCCTTCTGCCAGAGCACGCGCCTCGTCGGTCGATACGACGTCATAAGGCAGGGCCGCAACCTTCAAGGCGTTGGCAGGTTCTGGACGAAGTCCCTGGAAAGCTCGTATACGCATAAGCATGCGACGCCACCAAAGCAGAGGCTCTTTGGCAAGAAGGAACCCCGAAACGAGCCCCGCTGGGAGAAAATGACAGGATACAGGATGGGTCAGGCGACAACGCCCGATTCTTTTTCGATCCGGGCAATGTATTCACTGACGTTGCAGCTCAAGAGCCGGCTTCCGTCGGGGCGGACCTCAAGAACCTTTGTTATCACCGGATCGAGAAAGTCCCGATCGTGGCTGACCAGTATCATTGTGCCCGGGAAGAGCTTGATGGCATCCTGGAGGACACTCTTGCTCCGGATATCCAGGTGGTTCGTCGGTTCGTCCAGAATAATGCAGTTCGCTGGATGCATCAGCATTTTTGCCAAGGCGACCCGGTTCCGCTCCCCACCGGAGAGGACGCTCACCGATTTTTTCTGGTCATCCCCGCTAAAGAGCAAAGCCCCAAGGGCCGCACGCGGGTTGGCCTCTTCATTCCCGGCGGCCGCCCCTTCCACTTCTTCAAGAGCCGTCTTCTTCGGATCAAGCTCCTCCGCCTGCTGCTGTGCAAAGTAGCCAATGACCGTGTTGACACCGACGTCTCGAGTCCCCGAATCAAAGGATTCCACGCCTGCCAAAATCCGTGCGAGGGTGGACTTCCCGGCACCGTTTACGCCGACCACAGCGATTCGGTCGCCCTTTTCAATCCGCAGACTCAACCCGCGGAAGACCTGATTGGAACCATAAGCCTTGTGCAGGTTTTCCAGATCGATGACTTTGTGGCTCGCCGGGGGCGGGGGCGGGAAGCGAAAGAAGATCTTCCTTTCCTCACGCTCCGGCTGGATGATCTCAACCTTGTCGAGCTGCTTCAGGCGGCTCTGCACCATGCTGGCTTTCTTCTGATTTGATCGGAAGCGGTTGATGAATTCCTTCTGGCGGGCAATCTCCTTCTTTTGCGTGGCGGCCTGCTTCCGCTGGGTGGCGAGCCGCTCTTCACTCACCTTCTCGTAGAATGAGTAATTGCCCGAGTAGGTGTTCAGATTTCCAAACTTGAGCTCAAACGTCTTGTTTGTGACCGAGTTAAGGAAAGCGCGGTCGTGTGACACGACCATCAAGGCACCATGATAGTTCCGCAGGTACTGTTCCAGCCAATGCTGTGAAAGGATGTCCAAATGGTTTGTTGGCTCGTCGAGAAGAAGCAGCGAGGGCGTCTGTAAAAGCAATTTTGCCAAGGCGATCCGCATCTGCCAGCCACCCGAGAACTCTTTGGTATCCCGCGTCAGGTCCTTCCCTTCAAAACCGAGACCAAAGAGAATGCGCTCAATGCGCGACTTCATCTTCTCGGGCTCGTGGTCTTCCAACTGCTGTTCCCATTCGCCGATCAGGTCGATAATCTCGTAATAAGCTTCTTCGGCCGGATCCAGCTCATACATTTTCTCCGTCGCCTCATCGATCTTGGCCTGCAAAGTGAGAACATCAGCAAAGGCCGATTCTACCTCCGCATACAGCGTCTTCCCGAAAGAGGTGATCCCGTCCTGTGGCAGGTAGCCAATTGAAGCGTAGTTCGGCTTGTCGACCTTTCCATCATCGATCTCAAGGTCACCGATCAAAACACGCAAAAGAGTCGACTTTCCAGAGCCATTCACCCCGACCAGACCAATGCGGTCGCGCGGACCAATGGTCTCAGTAAAACGGTTGAACAGAACGCGCTCTCCATGGCGCAGATAGATTTCTTCCAGGCGAATCATAATTTTCGAACCCAGTAGCCCACACCGAAACCTTCATGGGGGCAAACATGAATTTCCAATGGGTCAGAGAGAGACAGGAACGGATACCCTGTTTCGGCAGAACATCCTGGGGAAGGGCTCACAGCCTAAAATCGCACCAGATCGCCCGGCCGCACCGGAAGCCCGGTGGCAAAGGACTGATTTGCCGCTATCCCGGTCAGGATCGACCAGGCCCCGGCTTCATGGCCGGCGGCATGGCCGAGAGGATCCTCGAGGGCATCCTCTCCGAAGACCGAGTGCAGCAGGGGGGCATCCCCGCCACCGTGCCCGCCCACCGCTGGCGGCGGTGTGACTTCATAAGGTTCCGCACGAAAGGGACAGACCAAGATCCGGTTTCCCTTGCGGAGGGATTCGCCCATGACCTGACCCGTTCCACTGACGTAGGATTTCTCCACTTCCTGCAGCTCAATGCGCCCCCTGGTGCCACTGAACATGACCCGGCACCCTTCCCAAGGGGCGTAGGCATTCAGGGAATAAGACATCTGCGCGCCTGATGCATAACGGACGACAACGTTCAT
>CAYOIB010000113.1:0-6090 GCA_964403935.1 uncultured Puniceicoccaceae bacterium
CGAGGACTGCAAATCCTCTATCGCCGGTTCGATTCCGGCCCGCGCCTCCATTTTTTAAAGCCCGTAAGATCAGGTTCTTAGGGGCTTTTTCTTTGCTCAGTTTTCCTAACGCGTGGAATATTGAGTGCCTGTATATTGCTGATTTAAGTCGGACTTGAGCCGAAAAAGAGTCTCGCCTTCGGGCCGGTCGCAGGGGTCGCTTCGAATGATTCTTTGTTATCTGTGATGTTTTTGGGCTGGCTGGAGACGGCCTTCTTCTTGTTCCCAAGTGCTGCAATCCGAAGGCGCAAAAAGGAGAATCGATCGAAAATTGAGAAAGGCCGTCCGATTCAGTTGACAGCCCCAAGGAGGCCTAAACTACAGTGGGCTCACTCATGCCGTTTTCTGTCTTATGCCCTGTGAACTGAAAATACTCATGCGATTGATTTCGTCTTCAATGCAAGCGGCCTCTTCAACCGCTTTCAGAGCGGGCTGCACCTGCCTTGCTGACAGCGTTGTCCGATGAGTGACGGAAGCGAAGCGCCTCGTGCTTGGTGGCGGGCCATGCCGATCAGCGCCTGGATCTTTTTGTTTATCGTCTGGATTGCCTTCAGTGGTCACATCAAGCTGTTTCACCTTTCGATGGGCGTCCTCTCCATCGCCTTCGTGGTTTGGCAGCACAGCCGCTTGCCGACGGTTCCCGGACAAAAAGGAGCTTACATACACACCTGGCGGTTGATTGGTTACGGGTTCTGGTTGCTTGGACAGATTTGGCTCTCCGCAATTCACGTGGCAAAGGTAATCCTGTCACAAGAACGGCTTCTCGATCCTCAGTTGATCGCTTTCCGCGTCGAGCAGCCGACCTTGCTGAACCACGTGATCCTGGCCAATTCAATCACGGTGACACCCGGGACGTTGATCATTGATCTGGTGGTTGAGGACAATCGGTATCTGGTTCACGCAATCACCCAGGAAACGGCATCCTCGACGCTCGATGGCTCCATGGCGGCTCGGGTGGCCTGGATAAGCACCGACGAGCCGATGGCCCCGCTTGAACCCATTGACCCGAAGGAGATTCAAGAATCCTTATGAGCGTGTTGACCACCACTTTGATCGTGGCGTTTACGATCGTGATCCTGATTCCCTTTTATCGGCTCTATAAAGGGCCGACCGTGTTCGACCGTCTCCTGTCAATCGCAGCTGTTGGAGGCAAGGCGACAGCCCTGATTCTGATCCTCGGGTTGCACTACGGCCGCCTCGATATGTTTGTCGACATCGCGGTCTCCTACGCTCTGCTCAACTTTATCGGGGGTATCATGATGGCCGAGTACTTTCGCCTCAAGGAGGATCCCGTATGATGCTGGTGCAGCTGATTCTTGGCGTTCCCCTGATCCTGCTGGGGCTGGTTTTCATGTTTCTGGGAGGCATCGGCGTGATCCGATTGCCTGATTTCTACACCCGGACGCACGCTGCCAGCAAAGTGGACACTGTTGGCGTTGTGCTCGTCCTCTTCGGGGTGGCGGTGATCGAGGGGCTCACCCTGACGACCGTGAAGGTGTTGCTGGCCGCCTTTTTTATCCTGCTGACCAATCCTGTTTCCGTCCATGCCCTCGGGCGCGCGGCGCTTCGTCAAGGCCTGATACCCTGGCGACGCGGAGAACCAGTGGATACGCAAATGCCCCGACCGGAGGATTAATCGCATGTATTGGCAGATTGAAATCGCACTTTTCGTTTTTCTGATCGTGGCCGCGTTGATTGCATTACAGGTGCGCGATCTCCTCGCCGCCGCCATCACAACGTCGGTATTCAGTTTTGTCATTGCGACGCTCTTTGTCTCGCTCGGCGCGGTCGACGTTGGCTTCACCGAGGCGGTCATCGGCGCGGGGGTGGTCGGCGTATACTTCATGGCCACGCTCATCCGTACAACTCGGAGGACCCAAGATTGAAAGCGTTTCAATTCCTGCTCCTGATTGCCTTTTTTGGCACGTTTGCGGCGGCCACGCTTCATCTGCCGCCGCGCGGGGATGTGACCGCACCGGCGCACCGGGACACTTCGGTGGCCGGAACGACGGTGGCGGCGCAGCATTACATCCGCAATGCTTACGAGGATGCACATACAGCTAACATCGTCACTGTCGTGCTCGGCGATTACCGTGCCTTTGATACCCTCGGCGAAACCATTGTGGTGTTTACGGCAGGTGCGGCCTGCATCCTCATTCTACGACGGAGGCGTGATGGATATTAGACCCAGCACCAAGATCTGCCCGATCGTGCGGGTGGCCTGCCGGACGATGGCCCGAATCATCCAGGTGATCGCGCTCTATGTTATCTTTCACGGTCACTACAGTCCGGGCGGCGGATTCCAAGGGGGTGCCTTTCTCGCGGTGGCTGTCATTCTTCTGCGCATCGGTGAGGGTTTTGAGGTCAGCCAGCGGGAACTCAACTCCAAATACACCTTGGCGATTGGTGCAATCGGGGCCCTTCTCTTCACCGGAGTGGGCGTTGCCAACTTGCTCTCGGGCGGGGTGTTTCTCGATTATTCCTACACGCCGATTCCTGGCATGGGCTCACCCGACCGCCACTACTGGGCGATTCTCATTATCGAGATCGGCGTGGCCCTCGCGGTGATGGCGGTGCTTGTCGCTATCTTTGACCGACTGATGGACCCCAAAGAAAGAACGTCCCATGCCTGATGCTTTCCACGATTACGCGGCCTACTGGATGTGCTTTCTGACGCTGACGATCGGCCTCTATGGCATGCTGATGAAGAAGAACTACATCAAGAAGGTGATGGGCCTGACGATCTTTCAGGCGGCGATCATTCTCTTTTTCATTACCTCGGCTTATAAAGATGGCGCGACAGTTCCGGTGCGGGATGCCGGCATTTCAACGGAAGACGCTGCCGCTTACATCAATCCCCTGCCGCACGCGCTTATGCTGACCGCCATTGTGGTGGGGGTGGCAACGGTTGGCGTGGCCCTCTCGTTGTTGATCCGGGTGTATGCGCACTATGGCACGCTCGACGAAGATTCTCTCGAGGATGCACTGAAATGATCGCGATACATTCACCGATCCTCGTCCTGATGACATTCTTCGGGGCGGCCATGCTGATGCCGATTGCGGCCCTCTTCAGTCGGCGTGCGCCGTGGATGATTGCCGTGGGCGGCACAGCCTTGGCCAGTGCTCTGGCACTCTGGGCGATGCTCCACGTTTCCACCGCCGGACCCGTCCGTTACGCCTTGGGCGGGTGGGAGCCTCCGCTTGGGATCGAGATGGTGGCGGATCCGCTGGCAACCTTTGTCACGCTCGTGTTGGCAGTGGTCGCGCTCATCGTATTGGTCCATTCTTCCGAACCGGTCCGTAGAGAGATTGGGGAAGACACGGTGGCTTACTACGCTTCAGCGATGTTGCTGATGGGCGGTCTGGTCGGCATCGTGATGACGGGAGACCTTTTCAACCTCTACGTCTTCCTTGAGATCAGCTCTCTGGCAAGCTACGCGATTCTTGGCTGCGGCAACGCGCGTTCGGCGCTCTCGGCCTTCCGCTACCTCATCCTCGGGACGGTTGGCGCTTCATTTTATCTTATCGGGATTGGCTTCCTCTTTGTGCAGACGGGATCGCTGAACATGGCCGACGTCTCGGGGATTCTTGCTTTCGAAGGGCTGATGCCGCTGACGGTCTATGCGATTGTCTTCATCGTCGTGGGGATTGGCATCAAGCTTGCGATGTTGCCCCTGCACCAATGGTTGCCCGACGCCTATGCGTATGCACCGGCCACCAGCACAGCACTGATCGCGCCCATCGGAACGAAAGTTGCAGCCTACGTTTTGATTCGCCTTGTTTACGATGTTTTTCCGGCCAACGCGATGCACGATTTGCATCTGTTCGACATCCTCGCAGCGCTGGGTGCGGCCGGTATCATCTGGGGCTCTGTCATGGCGATACCGCAGAAGAATATCAAGCGGATGCTCGCCTACAGCTCGGTCGCTCAGATCGGCTATATCGTGCTGGGCATCGGCCTGGGGACCGCCTACGGGCTGATCGGCGGTATTCTTCACATTCTCAACCACGCCTTCATGAAAGGCTGCCTCTTTCTCGTCACTGCCAATCTCGAAGCTCGGGGGAAGGGGGTGCGCATCGACGGCTTGACGCCTGCGTTGCGGCGCGAGATGCCGATTACGGCGGCGTGCTTCACCCTTGCCGCGATCTCTATGATCGGGCTTCCGCCCACTGCCGGGTTCTTTAGCAAATGGTACCTTGTGATGGGCAGTCTTGAGCGCGGGCTCTGGTTTTATGTCGTGGTGATTCTCGTGAGCAGTCTGCTTAACGCGGTTTACTTCTTCCGCATCATCGAGCGCCTCTACCTCGGGAAATCGGAGAGCACGGAAGACCGCCCAGCGAGCCCACGCGGCACCGCCTTGATCACCGCCCCCACCGTGATCCTGGCGGTAGGCCTTCTGGTTATCGGGGTGGGCAACATGCTGATTGTTAATAGCTTCATCCTGCCGGCGCTTCCTTTTGCGCCCTGAACCATGGACCCCTCCTTGTATCAGGAATCGATCGTTCCCCTGCTTGCCGTGCTGATTTCGGCAGCGGCCGTTCCAGCGATCCTCATGAGCGGGCGCCGGCCCAACCTCCGGGAATTCTGGACGTTTGCCGCCGCCTTCATCAAGTTTGGCCTCGTGCTATCGCTCGTCCCCGGGGCGCTGCGCGGCAAGACCCTTGGGTGGACTTTTCTGGAGATTGTACCCGGCGTGAGCCTGAGCCTGAGTGCCGACCCGCTGGGCGTCTTTTTTGCGTTGGTGGCGTCGGGGCTGTGGATTGTGACGTCGGTCTATTCCATCGGCTACATGCGCGGCAACAAGGAGAAGCGGCAGACGCAGTACTACGCTGCCTTCGCGCTGAGTCTGGCTTCAACGATCGGCATTGCCTTTGCCGAGGACCTGCTGACTTTTCTTATTTTCTACGAGCTCCTGACGCTGGCAACCTACCCGCTGGTGGTGCACAAGGAGACTCCGGAAGCGATTCGGGCGGGTCGGATGTACCTGGCCTACGCTCTGACGGCAGGTCTGGTCTTTCTGACGGCGACTGTCTGGATCCTGCTTCGTCATGGTGATCTCAGTTTCAGTCCGGGGGGAATCCTTTCGGAAGGCCTGTTTTCCGGGGGAGAACTCAAGGTGCTCTTCGTGCTCTTCCTGGTTGGTGTCGGTGTGAAGTCGGGCATCATGCCGCTGCACAGCTGGTTGCCAGCCGCGATGGTCGCTCCCACGCCGGTGAGCGCGCTCCTGCACGCCGTGGCAGTGGTTAAGTCAGGCGCGTTTGGTGTGCTGCGAGTGACTGGATTTGTCTTTGGGCCGGAGACGATGAGTCGTCACGGGCTCGATACCATCCTGATCGGTTTTGCGGCGGCCACCATCCTGCTCGCGTCGCTGATCGCACTGCGACAGGACAACCTCAAGAAGCGGCTCGCCTTCTCGACTGTCGGCCATCTTTCCTACATTGCGTTGGGGGCGGCGCTGCTTGCGCCTTCGGCCTTCACCGGGAGCATTTTGCATCTCTCGACCCACGCTGTAATGAAGATCACCCTTTTCTTCTGCGCGGGTGCGATCTATGTGCACACGCAGCGAACTGAGATCTCACAACTCAATGGTCTGGGTCGGCGTATGCCTTGGACGTTTGGGGCGTTCACCATTGGTTCGCTCGGTCTCGCCGGGTTGCCACCGATCAACGGCTTCATCAGCAAGTGGTGGCTGGCTGTCGGTTCGCTTGAATCCGGGCGGAACTGGGTGCTGGGCGTCTTTCTTCTCAGTGGCGTCCTCAACGCCTGCTACTTTTTCCCCATTGTCGTGCGCGCGTTCTTTTACGCACCCGCAGGGGAGGACTCGGATCAGCCGATGCCGAAAGGCGAAGCCTCGCCCTGGCTTGTGGTTCCGCTTTGCGTGACAGCGGCGCTCGCGGTCCTGTTCGGAATATTTCCCAACTTTCCACTGCCTTTCTTCGAGCTCGCCCGCCAAGTGGTCGAGTCCATCACGGCAGCAACCGAAAGCCTGACCTTAACACGATGAAACGCATTCACTGGATCCTCATTGCCCTGCTACTTCTGGGGACGCA
>CAYOIB010000114.1:0-5863 GCA_964403935.1 uncultured Puniceicoccaceae bacterium
TTTGAGTTCTTCCATGCCGCTGCTGAGGGCCACTTCCTCGACATCCGCATCAGCATTGAGGGCAGCCAGGGCGAGTTCGTTTTTCGCCGACAACGTGGTGAGGAGATTTTCTTCGAGGGTTCCTTCGGTGACGAGGAGGAAGACCTGCACAGGGCGCTTCTGCCCCATACGGTGGGCGCGGGCGATACGTTGTTCCAGCAGGGCTGGATTCCACGGAAGGTCGACGTTGATGACGGTGTTGGCTGCTTGCAGATTGATTCCTGTGGACCCGGCATTGGTGGTGAGAAAGACCCGGCATTCGGGCTCTTTCATGAACCGGGCAATGAGCGTCTGGCGTTTCTTCTGCGGTACTTTGCCGTCGAGCCGGACGAATCCAAAGCCCGCTTCTTTGACCAGTGGTTCGATCAGGTCGAGGCATCGTCGTCCACTCTGAGAAGAGCACGATCTTGCGGTCCTCCTCGGCTGCGAGGTCATTGAGCATCTCCGCCAGTTTGGTGAGCTTGGATGAGTAGCCAGGTGTCTGTTTATCGAGGAGGAAAGTGGAATTGGCGGACATGCGGCACATGAGAAGCGCCTTTTGCAGCCGCAGCAGGTCCATCTCACTGATGTAGGCTTTGCGGGTCACGCTGGAGACGATGCGCAAGTGCGATCCATGGAGATCCAGCTGCTCGTCGGTCGGCGGGATGCGGACGATCTGAGTTGTGCGCGGGGGAAGCTCCTTCATGACGCCCGCCCGCGTGTGCCGCAGCATGATCGGCGCAAGGGTCTCCCGGAGCTGGTCGAGTTTGCGATAACCCGTGATCTTCCCATTCTCATCCACCATGCGGTGCGTATGGAGAAACCGGTATGCCGGACCGAGGCGGCGGTCGTCGATGAACTCAACGACGGAATACAGTTCCTCCAGTCGGTTTTCCATCGGCGTGCCGGTGAGAACGAGGGCAAAGGTCGATCGGAGGCTCTTGATGATGCGACTCGTCTTTGCTTCCCAGTTTTTGATGCGTTGGCCTTCGTCAAGGATAATGAGATCCCAGGAAACGTTCTCGATGCTCAGGTAATCTCTCAGTACCTGTTCGTAGTTGCAGACGGTGAAGAAGCAGTCGTTGCGGTACTGAGCGGGGCGTTCTGAGGCGGACCCGAAGACAAGCTGCACATCGCGCTCGGAGAAGCGCTCTACCTCCATCCTCCATTGGGACTTGAGGGAGGCAGGACAAACCACGAGCACCTTGCGAATGCCTGCCTGCTGTCGGAGGAATTCCGCCACACCGATGCCCTGGATCGTTTTACCGAGGCCCATATCGTCGGCGAGAATCGATCGACCGGCACCGGCCGCAAAAGCGATGCCGTCGAGTTGGTAGGGAAGGAGCTCGGTCTTGAGCAACGTCTTGCGCAGCGGCTGGCGATCCGGGTTCTTCCGGATCTTTTCAACGGTTTTCCGGATACGGTGGCGGTGAAGGACCTGCTGGATGAATTCTTCGGCGTCGGGATAGATGGTGACGGCGTTCCCATCGACCTCCAAGTTCCGGATGGTATTGAGCAGTGGAACAATCTGCATCGGGGTGTGCAGTGGCTTGTTTCGAAATCGACGAAGGAATAACTCAGAGAGGCCGTGAGGGACCAGCAAGCGTACTCCCAGCTCTTCCCCGTAGATGACGTGCACAGCGTAGTCCTTTTGTCGATACGGAGTATCGAGTTCGCTCTTCTTGAAGTGCTTTTGGATGTGGGCGCGCACCCGGAGCGTATGCTTGCACAGGCCAAGGCGGTTCTTCCGGAAATCGGGGCAGGAGCAGTAGCTTTCGTGCTCATCCAGCCCCCGGAAGGCCACGCGGTAGGCCTTGCCCGATTCGGCATTGGTTACGAGGTAATCGGTCCACGGTATAGAGGCATCAGTTGCTTCAATGTGCATCGTTTCTTTCCGGGCGCGTTCCTTTCGTTCCGCGTGGGCACGGGCGATGAGATCTTCCTCGTCGAGCAACTCGAGGGGCATGGATTCGTCCGGCACTGCCGCTAGACCGAGCAGGGTTTTTTCTTCCAGCACCAGGGCGAGCAAGGCGGCCTGGAACAAAAGACCATCCTCGCCTTCAACATCGCTGCGGATGGCCAGCCTGTGTTGCCGGTCGTCACCCAATCGAACCTCCGCCCAGTGCGAGGATCGGGAACCTGGAAACTCCACGCGGAGGGCGTCGGCCCTCAGCTGCACCTGTTCCATGGAGATCTCCATTCGGCCCCCCTGAAGGAGAAGACGGGCACCGAGCTTCTCATCCCCCAGGAGTAGACACGCTTGGCGGTAGCTCAGGCGTGAAAGTTTATCGTGGAGCGTCAGGCGGTGCGCTGGTTTGGTTGGCGTGCGGGGGATTCATGGAAATCCGGGAGGGGCCTGCAACGCCTATATTTGTCCCTCAACCCGCTTGTGCCGATCGCTCACTTACCCGCAGCACTTTTTGAACTTCTTGCTGCTTCCGCACGGGCACGGGTCGTTGCGACCCGTCTTGGCTGGCTTCGGGAGGCGGGTAGCAGAGGAAGGCTTCGATAGTTGATAATTGTTCATCGATTTCAGCATCTCGTCGCGCATCAGGCTGAGCTTATTGGGCCGTGGGGCTTTTGTCCGTCGGGAGATGAGGCCGAACTTGATCTGGATGTCTTCCCAGTCCCCAATATACATTTCATCGACCGTATCGGCGGCGAAGGCAGCCTTGATGAGAGGCAGACTTTCTTTTGCCCGAAGCCGGGTCAGCGCACTGACGAGAGAGCCGTTCACTTCGGGTTGATTCTCGGCAAAGCCTTCGAGGGCGCGGTGGAGCAGGGGACAGACGGCTTCACGGCCGTTAGGCGAATACTGTCCAATTTGTTTGAGGCATTCGATCGTGCCCGTGCGAACTTCAGGGCGTCGCGCGGTGTCCTTGAGACGCGCCTCAAGGACACTGCCCGCCATCGGACCAAAGGCGGCAAACACGGGTGCGATTTCCTCGAGGCTCCATTCCATCTCCCCCTCTTCTTTGTCATCGTCGAACCCCGGGGACCAGTCGATGCGGTCCAGGTGGGTGGCGAGTGGTTCGAGGGCAGCTTCTACCTTGAGCAAAGCCAGCGCCCGCCAGGCATGCCATCGGGCCATGGTGATTGCTTTGCGTGGTGACCCAGTCCGCAGGTCTGTGTCGGTCGCCATGCGAAGGAGTTCTTCGGCATCGTTGGTCGAGAGTCCGGCAACCGGAAGCTTCCACTCGTCCGGGGTGATCATCCAGTCCCACTTCGGCTCCAATTCGAATATTTCGGCTACCAGAGAGCGATAGACCGGTGGATCGGGATCGGCTAGGATCACTTCGGTGCCCGCTTCTTTGAGGACCTTGGCCACTTCATCGCGGTCGGCGTCGCCGAAAATGATTGCGGATAGCCCTGCGGGAATGAACCCCACCTCTCCATGCTGTTTGCGGGCAAACAGGAGATCGCTCACGGCGAATAGCATTCCGAGAGCATCGGATACTTCTTCGGAGGCGCAGAGGTAGGGTCCATGGGTTTGGCTGAGGCGAAGTTCGATCTGGGAAACGGGCGATTGCATCTTTGGATAGTGGAAAAAACCTGCAGTCGAAGAGCGACCCAAATATGCTTCTCGGCGGCCTCAAACATTGGATTCGAAGCGGGCTTCGTCTTTCCAGATGAGGTAGCGCAGGTCGTGCTCGGCCATTGAAATCCGCCTCGGAGGGTGTAGGAGGAAGTGGATGAACAATCTGATGTTCAGTCCCATCAGCCGGGCCGTGGCCTGAGCTTCTTCTGGAAAGTCCGATCCGGATATCATCTTTTGTGGGGATGTCCTCCGGTGTAAGCCGGACCTGATCACTATGAACCACTAAAGGTTGCACCCGGTTGGTGGTGCAGTCGCTGATATTGTCTTCACCGACGTGCTCTTTCGCTTCTGTTAAGAGCGGTGCCGGTGTCTTTTTTTTGCTGTCGGATGGCTTGTTTGAACTCGCGGTAGTGGCGTTGGAGTCGTGCGACATACTCCGGGTCTTTCAGCGGCACTTCCTCGACCAGGTGGAGCAGGGTGTTACTGAGCGGGTGGATTGCGCTCATAGGGAGGAGGGAAGCACCTGCCATATCGCGAGCTATTTGGGAATCGTCACCCATCCATCGGGTGTAGAAGGCTTCCGTCTCCCAGCCAAAGCTGATTGTCGCAAGAACCTGGCTGGGGCACCTCGAGGGAATGATCTGAAAAATCACGCGTCGGCAATCGCATTTAGAATCTGTGCAGTAGAATTCGATCAGTCCATACTCGTCGGCTGGGAGGCCATTGCATGCTTCCAGCACATGGATGGAGCGTGTTTCCTGCCATGCCCGGTCTCCAATGACTGAGTAGAAAGGTATCATGCCAGTCGGGGGTCTCTTCATGACGCTCACAAAGAACAAAGCGCCAGTGTAAGATGTCAATAGGCATTGGGCAGGCCTGCTGCATGTTCCAGAGTGGTGCAAGCGAGCCACATGCTATGCCTTCTCTTGTAGAAAGGCTCTCGATCTTCTCTGGCACAGGTGCCGAGCCTGTGCCTTTGATGGCGGGGGGCTCAATCTCTGGAAATGAAAAGGGCGTCGGTACTTTATACCGACGCCCTGAGCGAATAAATCGACTGCCAGCCCTGTTTATTTCTCAGGGATTGGTCACTGCGCGGAGGAAGATGCTGCTCTCGCTGGGGATATCCACACTTGTGTTCTGCTCTTGACCGGTGGCGGTCGTCGTCTGGACCGGCTGCCAGGCGGAGAGATCGGTACTCTGCTCAACGGTGACGTCCAGGCCGCTCATGGCGGACCATTTCAAGACGACGGATTGGCCTTCGATATCAAGGGAGTGGATCTCGGCGGCGCTAGCAAGGATCTCCGTGACCAAAATCATCTTGGTCGTGGCGAACTTTCCACCCGAGTCGGTCGCGGTGGCTTCCAAAACGAATTCATTTCTACCATCGGCCGCTAATGTGATGGTATGGGTGCCCCCAGGGCCGGGTGTGCTCCAGGAGCCTGAAAGGATTTCGCCATCGAGAAGTACTTCGATGTCCAGTTCATCGTTGTCGGGGTCATTGGTGACCAGGGTGATTTCGATTTCGGCAGGAATGGAATCGAGCTCCCGAACCTGGGTTTCAGTAGGGGTGTCGAAATAAATATTGGGTGTGCGGTTTCCATCCCGACGCTGTGCGTAGACCCACTCCAAGTACCCTGGCAATTCGTGGGTGCCTTCTGCGACGTGGCCGGCCTGGTGCCCAATGCCCTCAAAGATGGTCAGACGTGGATTCACACCCGTTTCCCAAGCTAGCGGGCCGCGGGGGTCCCCATTCGCTGCGCGCAGGGCCGCGACCGTGTCATTGAGCCCTCGGACACGGGCAGGGGTGTCGTCCGCACCGATTGTTGCCCAGATCGGGGTACTCCGAATCGTTTGCAGATTCACGTTAGGCGGATTGATGGCCTGAGGGATGGCCGCGGCAAAGAAGTCAGGCCGGTGCTGGATGTAGTCCCATGTTGCACGCCCGCCGGCCGAGAATCCGGTGACATAGATGCGGTTGGGATCGACCTGACGATTGGCAATGAAATCGTCGACCATCCCGAGAACGGTGGCGCGCATCCCGGCATTGGTCCAGCCACTGCGGCCACCTTGGGCCGGCGCGATCACGAAGGTCGGCTCGACCTGGGGAGTCCTGTGCCATACCTGGAGCCCCGGTTCCCAGGTGATACGGGTGTGGTTATTGCATTCCCCACAGCTCCCGTGCATATAAAGGACCAAAGGATAGAGCTTCCCGGGCTCGAGCCGGGAGGCGTTGGGAACCGAAGCGACATAGGGAACATTGTCCCTGGTTAAATACTCATAGGTCGATTGCGCATGAGAGAGCGCGGG
>CAYOIB010000115.1:0-5840 GCA_964403935.1 uncultured Puniceicoccaceae bacterium
TAGGTCGCGATGGCAAACGGATCCTCTGGCTCGGTGGAAGCAACGAGGATGGGGAGGCGCGGCTGTTGGCGCGTGATTTCCTTGATGAGGTTGAGCGAATCCCAATCCCTCAGACCGAAATCCAGGAGGACGAGATCGAAAGCCGAGCCCTCCAGAGCCTCCAGGGCAGCGGCACCGGTTCCGACAGCAACGGTTTCAGCCTCGGGGAAATCCCGGGCAAAGAGTGCGGTGAGCCCGGCGAGGACGACTGGTTGTTCATCAGCGAAGAGAACTCTCACTGGTTCACCTCCTCGTCTCTTCGATGACCGGGCTGCACAGAGAAAAGGATGGCGGCAACAGAAGTTGCCTGGATGGACCCGAATAAGCAGCAAGCGAACATGTTTGGAGATTTTGGCCGCCCCCTCCACCGCCGAAGCAAGGACATGGACGAAGAAGAAAGGTGTTGAGAATCACAAAGGATGACCCGTTTTTAACTAAGGTCTTCACCCTGTCCAGCTTTCGCATATCCTTTAAATTGTTTTTACATTTCTCAAACAATTCCCGCCTTTAATCGATTTCGCGGCTTTGCTGAAAGAGCCATTCCTGCGGTGGTTGGGTAGTGATGGCTTGGAGCGAGCTGGCTCGGAACAAACAGGAATGCCTGTTTCACCCTCAAGGGACGCTCTCGTTCTCGACGGCGAGGGCGGTTTCTCTGCTGTTTTTCGAAACCTCTGCATTGGGTGATGGCTCCGCGAAGGCAGCGGCGCCTTCGGGTACGGCCGGAAAATGGACATGAAAGCGCGTGCCGACGCCCACTTCGCTGTACGCCTGAACAAACCCACCGTGCCCTCTCACGATAGCAAGCGCACTGGACAGGCCAAGCCCCGTGCCTTTGCCAATCTCCTTGGTCGTGAAGAAGGGATCAAAAATCTTCTCAAGAATCTCGGCCGGAATGCCTTCGCCATTATCCTCCACTTCAATTCGCACATACAGACCGTGCTTCATCTCGGAATCGAGGGCCCCGCATTGGGCGTCGATCGTGACGTTCCTGGCACGGATCGAGATGTCTCCTCCTCGTGAAAGGGCATCGCGTGCATTCAGGCAAAGGTTAAGCAGCACCTGGTGGATCTGGGTAGGATCGCCGACGACAGCCCAGAGTTCGGGAGGGGAGACCGATCTGACCGTGATGGACTTCGGAAAGGTATCGGCACTGATCTTCTGAATATCTTCAATAAGCTGCTGAAGCTGAACCTTCACGCGTCGCCCCTCCATGCCGCGGGCAAAGGAAAGCACCTGGCTCAGCATATCGGCACCGCGCCGGGCACTCTTCTGGATGGTGGCAATAAGGTCCTGGCTCGATTCATCCTTTATCCGGCGTTTGAGGAGGTCCATGGCCATCATGATGGGCGCAAGCACGTTGTTGAGGTCGTGCGCAATGCCGCCCGCGAGCATCCCGATACTCTCCATGCGTTGCGTCCGGAGAAACTGCTGCTCGAGCTTCTTTCGCTCCGTGAGATCAATATCCAGCCGGAACAGTTCATCCGGCTTGCCCCGGCGACGCACCACCACGTGGCTGGAGTGGACCGAGACACGATCCCCCTTTTTGCGCATGAGCAGGAGCTCGCCATCCTCCGGTGCCTGGCCGCCTCCATCGATACGCGCCATGCCCTTTCCGATGCCGTCCTTCAACTCTGCCGGAACAATGAGATCAAGCAGGTTGCTGCCCAGGGCCTCTGCCTGGGAGAAGCCATATAACTGTTTGGACGCATCGTTCCAGAACTGGATCGTGCCATCCAGACTGCAGCCCTGGATAGCCACGTTTGGAATATCTTCGAGGAATTTTCGAAAACGGGATTCGCTGTCTCTCAGCTCATCCGCACGGCGACGCCGATCAATAGCCACTTCGATGATTTTACTCATTCGCCGCACCACCTCCGCATCCCACGCTCCCGGTGCCCGCGCTTCCGGATAGAAGACGACAATGACCGCCAGCGGAGAGCCTTCAGCGTTGATGACCGGCGTGGAAAAACAGGTCTGAAATCCCTGGGAACGCGCCACCTCGATCACCTGCGCCCAACTTGTATCACGGATATCGGTCGTTGCGACCATGGGCTCCTGCAGAACCCCTGCCCACTCACCCGGGGCTTCGGACGACCAATAAGGAAGCTGGTGAAGCGCCTCCTGCAGCGGCTCCGGAAGCCCGAAAACCGCACCCTTGCGAATGATTTCCCGATCCGCTTCGGCCACGAGAAGAGCCGCCGAGCCACCGGCCGACACCGCATTCAGGGTCGACACCGCAACCTCCAGAACCGATTCCAGATCCTCTCCGATGGAGATCATTTGGAAGATGCGTGCTTCCCCTGTCCGAAACAGCTCACGGCGCTTCCGCTCCGTGATGTCGCGTTGCATCACGATAAAATGCCTGATGACCCCGGCATCATCTTCCAGGGGCACAATATCCACCTCTGTCCAGACAGGGGTGGCGTCCTTGCGCGGGTCCAGCAACTCCTCGCAGACCGGAAGCCCCTGGCGCAGAGCGTTGCGAATCCGTTTTCGGCCCCCCTCTGCCTCAGCGGAATCCTCGAGAAAATGAAGCGTCTTTCCCAAGACGTCCTCGGGTGAAAAACCCGTCTGGCGGACAAAGGCATCGTTTACGAAAAGGACGTCGGGCCCATGGCTCTCTGTGATGGCGGCATCCGTAATGATCACCCGATCGTTGATCCGCGCGACACAGGCCTCAAACAGCCGCAACATCTCTTTCGTGCCCGGGGGCATGCGCAGAGGCAAGGGCTTCGGTGTGACCGCAGCGGAAGGTATCCCGTCGTCGCGTCCGGCCCGCAGCTGCGCCCGACGAATCGCTGCATCCAGACAGGTTCCATTGATTTCCTCCTTTGAAAGACATTCGTGGGCTCCGTTCGCAATCAACTCCAGCTCAGTGCCCGCTTCCATCGCATCAGCCAGCACAAGAATCCCCATCGATGGGCGAAGCCGACGAAGACTCCGAAGCAGCCGCAACCCGGCTTCATCCACCGCCGAAAGCCCGAGCAGAAAGACGTCACAAGGATCCTCCCCCAGCTGCAACAACGCGTGTTCCAGCTGCTCGCCCGACCAACATACCTCCAGCTCAGGATATGCCCTCAGAATATCGCATATCTTGTGCGCCACAATCGGATCGGCTTCAGCGCAGAATACATCCACCACGTTAGAAACAGGGGTCATAGCGCTCAACCCATGGATCATCGCATAAACTACGTAAACCAAAAAATAGGTGCTTTCCCTATATTCTGATCGGGATTATCCAGCTATCATCCCTGTTTCTCCGCGAGGGAGCAGGGAAGCCCATTTCTTCCGGATCGACATCCTCAAAATGGGTCTCCATGCGTTTGATCATGCAGTCACCCCACTGGCATTGTGAAGCGGATGGTCGCTTTCATCTGGCAGGCTTTGCGATCTCACTGCGTCACGCCTACCCCTCGCTTGATTATCGCCCACTGAAGCCTGTTGCCATCAAGCTCTCCGAGTCCGCTGAGCGCTGGCGAATCGAATACATCCTGCCCGATGCCCGATCGGTCGTGATCGATCTCGGGATAGAGCACGGCGTGCCCAGCATTGGAACATCCTTGAACGGCTTCGAGGCGGCTCCGCACTGGATTCACCCCGTCGCCGGTGCTGAACCCAAAGGAGCGAATCGCCTCTTCCGGCAGGGTGTCGGATTTTCAGGGCCGACAAATGTTGTCGCGCTGAAGACAACGCCAGAGCTGTTCGCCTACGAAAGTTACCTCATCACGGGACTGTTGGCTGACACCGGCGACACCCTTGCCATCACGGCCCGCGATACCCGTCGCTTCCAGCAGAAGACGGAACTCTACAACCGCGTTCACCGACGGAATTTCCGCAACCGCGAGCTCGCCGGGGGGAGCCTTCACCTTGATGCCGGGTTCTCAACAGAACACATTCCCCTGGAGGACGGAAGGCTCACGCTGCCCACCCTTTACCTTCATCACGGCACAGAACCTTTTTCGACGCTTCGGGAAGCCGCCCAAGCTATCGCAACGGCATCCGGTGCGCGGGTGCGCAAACCGACATTTCACTGGTGCTCCTGGTACCAGCGGGCCAGCCACTTCACCTGCGACGATCTTGCCGAATTTATCGAACACACCCGTGCGCTGGGCATACCCCTGGACACTGTCCAGATTGACGACGGGTACTGCCTCGAAGGCGACTGGCTCGTGCCAAACCAAAGGTGGCCCGGCGGGTTAAAGCGAGCCTTCGACGAGATCCGCCAACGTGGCTATGCACCGGGCATCTGGGTCGCTCCCTATATGGTGGAATGCCGCTCCCGGCTTTTTCGCAAGCATCCCGACTGGATGCTGAAAGATGCTGCAGGCGAGATCATCAAAGCGCGCACCTGCTACGACGGCACCCAGTATTCCGAAGAGTATTATATTTTGGATACATCGCATCCGGAAGCCTTCGAATACCTTCGCCATGTCTTCTCCACCCTGCGCGAGTGGGGAGCCATCTACTTCAAGACCGACTTCGTCGAATGGGGCTACAAGGACAGCACCACGGTGCAACGCCACACGCCCGGAAAAACAAGCGCGGAATACCATGACGACGTTTGCCGGATGATCCGGGAAGCCATCGGAGAGGACGCTTACTGGCTTGGCTGCATTGCATTCTTCGCGCCCTACATTGGCTATGTCGACGGCATGCGCGTCTCCAGCGATGTCGGCCTCAGCTGGGGAAGCACAGGGGGAACAGGGAACGATGGCGTCGGCGGCGGCACCCTGAACGTCATCTCGGAAACCCTCGCTTCCCAGTATTTCAACAACGTCTTCTGGCAGAACGATCCCGATGCCCTGATCCTCCGCGAATCCCACCAGCATTACCGGCCTGGCGAACAAGAGACACTCGCCCTCCTCTTCGGTATCCTCGGCGTGGCCATCAATACAAGCGACCGCTTCCATGACATGAGCCCGGAACGTCTGGCTCTCTGGAATTTCCTCCGCCCTCAGCCCACCCCATGGACAGCGCACCTGCCCTTTCAGTTTGATCCCGCACGAAAGCTCACCGTGGCGACCCGGGACTTTGCCAACACATCGGGCAAGGCCCTGCTGATCGCAAACCTCACCGACGAAGCTGTCACCGAGGCGATCGATCTTTCCCAACTCGCTGGTGCGGAGGGTAACCTTCATGCTTTCGAGTGGGGGCCTGAAGGGGCACAGCCTCTCGGAAGGCTGGAACACATCTGCCCAAAGATTCCCTCCCACGGTGCCCTCCTGTATTACCTCAGCCACGACGGCACCCCACCGCCGACCGGACTGACGCTTGGCGGCTACATCCCGGAACCGGCGTGAGATAAGCCTGAAGCGGTCGAAGAAGCCAGCAAGAGTCTCACCACCCATTGCGCGTCGGCAATCCTGCGGCTACACTTGAGGATGCAACCGCCTCGACCCGCAGACGCCTCAAGCGACGTTGTCCCTGGCCCAAGACCCGCACCGGGTGAGGCTTCCGCGGGAATTGCACACCCGGATCTGGAGAGCCTTTTCTTCAGCCCGTTTGAAGGAAATGGGCCGGGCTTGCAACGAAAGGCACCCCCTGCAGGAGATCCCGAATTTGCCCGAATGCTGGCCTTAAGCATCGGACGGCCTCTCCTGGAGGGCAATTCGATAAAGATTTTGATCAACGGGAATCAATTTTTTCCTGTGATGCTCAAACGCATCGCCTCGGCTCAGCGCTCGATCACCTTCGAGACCTACATCTGGGAATCCGGCAAGGTCAGCGATGAGTTCCTTGCCGCCCTCGCTGAACGTGCCCGGAAGGGCGTGAAAGTGCACGTCATCGTCGATGGCTTTGGG
>CAYOIB010000116.1:0-3092 GCA_964403935.1 uncultured Puniceicoccaceae bacterium
TCCTTGATGCAGATCGCCTGGTTGAAGATCTCCATCGGGGTCTTGTCCTTCGGCATGCACAACAGATCATGAAATCGCTCGGAGTAGGCGGTGAATGAATCATGAACCGTTAGGCCGCGATCGTCCTTGAGGATGCGACGAAAGCTGCCGGGGGTATCGAGGTGATTGAACTCCACTTCAATCGCGAGCCGACGGGCTTCGGTGATGTAAACCTTCTCAACTTTGTTGGCGCTGTTGACCCAAAGAACCTGGGCAAGCGATACCCAGGAGTTGAGATCGGCGTTGTGAAAGGATGCGAGCAGCACGGAATAGTAACCGGGCTCCTTGCGAAGAAACTGTTTGCGGCCGACACCGATGGCCTCGTCGTGCTTTTCCGAATACGCGCCGAGCACATAGTCGCGTTCGTTGCGTTCGCTTCGTTTCTCAGTCTGCCCGGCTTGGTTGTAGTTTCGTTTGCGATTGGGGACGAGCAGGGTCAGCAAGGCGTCGGCGAGGGTCGACTTGCCGGTCCCGTTGCCCCCGGAGAGGATGGCGGTGCGTCCGTCAGGCCGGATGGAATACGGGCGTCCATGGAAGGTCCCCCAGTTGTGCACCGATAGCTCGTGCAGGCGATATCCTGCACTGTCTGGATCGGGGGCGAATTCAAGCAGGTCCTGGCTCATCGTCTTCGGATTGGTAATGGTCTTCGGTCTCGATCTTGCCTGCCAACCTCTGACGGATCTCCTCGATCCTGTCGGGTGGGAGCTTGGCTTTAATAATGGGTTCCACCCGAAAGATGGACTCGCTTCGGTTTCTCATCGGTGTGAGCAGGTTGAGCCCATCGAAGCGGCGAATGAGTGCCTGCACGGCCTCAAAGAACTTCTTTTCGTTGTTCGACTCCGGATAGTATGGCTGGAGCATTTCTGTGATGTCAGCGACGTCCATGTAGAGTGCAGCATCCGTGTTGGGCGACTGTTCGTGGCGCAGGAGACGCTCCCGCAGGAGTACGAGGAAAATCGTTTGGTGATAGCTGAACGGGGTGCGGCGCAGGATTCGGGGAACAGGTGCCAGGCCGCTTTCGGTCCACCCTTCGTCCGCATCGGCGACGGCTTGCCGGAGGTAGGCATAGCCGCCGACCTCGTCGAGAACGAGGGCGAGCCCCATCTGTGCGAAGTGGTCGCGCACGCGCTCGAACTCGCTGCGGAGCATGAGCCAATGGTCGCTGTCACGTTCGTAAATGGGTCCCGTGGCGAGCCGGGCGAGGACGTGGCGATGATCGATCCGTGAGCTCATGAGCGTTGGAAGATGATGCGGTTCATTTCGACGCAGCGGGGTTGTTGTGGTCGGTTCAGGTCGTGGCTTTCCGTTTTGGTGTCGTCGATGAGGTGACGGACGTCATCCGCCGCAACGCAGAGGTAGCCCAGGAGATCAATGGCACCATCGACTGGGGGATGCGATTCGAGGAGCTGGCGAAGGGCAACCTGATCGTGTTGCTCCAGCAGGGTTTCGACCCGGCGACGATAGCCATCCAGATCGAGAGGCTTTCCAATCTTGCGGATGGCATCATGCACCTCGCTGTCATCTTCCGGTTGTTCGGCGGGTATCGGGTTGAAATGGGCGGTTTCGCGTTTCTGGAAGAAGTTGAGCTCCATGAGGTTGGCCCAAGCGATGCCCTCGTCCAGCTCGATAAAGTCGCCATCAGGTGGGGAGGCGCGTCGCATGAGAGCGGCCTTTTTGATGGTCCCAATCGATTCCATCAGGCGACGGGTGTCCTGATGGGTGGTTTCCTCGGCCACGCGACGCAGTTGGGAGGCGATGCGCTGGTAGCTCTCCTGCGCGACCATGACCCGTTCCAGCAGGCGCTCCATCAGGTGAGTGAATACCTGATCGTCGGTCCCTGCTTCAGCGGCCAGGCGAGCGGCATCAGCCACCCAAAGATCGAGTTCTTGGCGAGTCTCCATCGAGCGAATGAGACGGCGAAATCCATAATAACTCCGGCCTTGTTCGGAGTCGCGAAGGACCTGATCGGCGTCCAGGGCGTGAGCAATGATGTCTCCCTTGGATTGTCCTTGCTCGAGGTAATTCGCGTGAATCTCATTGGCCTGCTCCTTGAAGTGGTCTTCGATGGATCGAAAGTCAGAGAGGAAGGCCTCGATCATCTGCTCAAGGTCGATCAAACGGTCCTTTACCTGGGAAGCATTGAGCGTCTCTACTGTGCCGGTTTCACGTATCCGGTGGATCTCCAGATCGATTGCATCGCGCTGTGCGAGCAGGTCCTTCTCCCGTGCGCGAGGATCCTCCTTTGTCTGTTGTGAGAGTACCTTGAACTCATTGTAGATCCTTGAAAAACGCGATTCCGTTGTCATGTGGCCGTGCTTCTCTCCCGTCTGAAGCTCCCGCAGCCATTGGAGTGCCTTCTCGCTGTGCCGGGTGAGCTGATACAGAAAGCACTGTGCCTGCTCCGAATAGACTTTGCGCAGATAGCCGTGCGTATCCCGGCACCAGAGATTGAGATAGTTGCGCGCGCGATTCTCAACGGGCCCTTCATTCTCGTCCTCTTTACGCCCTGCCAGATGCTTTTCCAGCAAGAGCTCCAGTTCTTCCTCGCCCACAGCCTGCAGGTTACGCTCCTTGAAGACTTCGTGGAAAAAACCCAACACCATTGGTGCGTTTCGGGCCGATAGGAGCCGGAGCGTTAGGTGGTGACCATAAAGATGCTCAATCGAAGTGGGCATAGGATCATTGTGCGTTGTCGATTCAACTTTTCGAATGAGGGAATCCGTGCTGCGAAAATCCGTTTGCGTTTGGTTTCATCTGAATGCGGCTGAAGGACTCTTCTGGAGATCTGAGCCTTTGGGAGTGGTTCAAGGGGTGCAATACGTTTCGGTCCTTCTGACAGGTGCTATCGCCGAGCCGCTCCACCCATAGGCGATTTGAGGATGGAAGGGGGAAGGGCACCGGTTTCTTTGCTTTTATAAACGCCGAACCTTGTCTTTTCAGGGTGTGTCAATTGGTCTTTGGGGAGCCTCTTCTGGACCGGATTCATGGTTGGGTTGGGGCGAGGCCTGTATTTCTTGACGACTGATGAGCACCTTTAGATTCATTCATGCTGC
>CAYOIB010000116.1:3192-5791 GCA_964403935.1 uncultured Puniceicoccaceae bacterium
CACGTCACTGCGGAGATTCAAGCCGCTGCCTTGGGCCATTTCGGGGAAAGGGTCTGGGTTGAGAAGGTTGTCTTGAAAACAACGACCGCCAGGGATTGGACGGGCGCACCGCAGGAAGGCTCGCCCGCCGCAGATCTCCTGCGGCTCATTGATGAGGTGAGCGCGGATGATGAAGCCGTTGCTTCCCTGCTCGGCGAGTTTTCCGACCTTCAGAAGAAGCTTCCTCCCGAGCTCGGAGCGGGCAACGAAGCGGGCGTCCTCACAGCACCGTGGTTGCGTGAGCGGCTCACAGAGGTGAAAGAAGACATTGTGCCCCAGCTTCTTGAAGATACACTCTAGCGCCGACCTGCGATGAAATTTCTGGAACTTCGCCTCATTGCGTTTGGACCCTTCACGGAGAGGAGTCTCTCGTTTGGTGAGGGGAATCTACACATCATTTTCGGACCTAACGAGGCTGGGAAGAGCTCTGCCCTGAGGGCTGTTTCATGCTTCCTCTACGGTATCCCGGCGCGGACAACTGACACTTTTGTTCATGGTAATCGAGAGTTGCGTATCGGTGCAACCTTGCAATGTGCCGATGGAAAGAAAGGCTCCTTCATCCGGCGGAAAGGAAGCAAGCAGACCTTTCTTGATACGGACGGAAATCCCTGCGGCGATACGGCGATTGATCCGTTTTTGGGCAAGGTCAGCGAGTCGCTCTTTTTGCAAATGTTCGGGCTGAGCCATCAACGGCTGATTCAGGGCGGGCGCGCCATCGTTGAGGGTGAGGGGGATATTGGGGAAAGTATCTTTGCCGCGGGCATGGGCGTCATGGGTTTACGCGGACACCTCGCGCGCCAGGAGGCGCAGGCGGATGCGCTTTTCAAGGCCGCCGGGCAAAAGCCTGATATCAATAAGCTGATTTCTGACTTCAAAGAGGCGAAGAAGGTCTTGAAGGAGGCGTCCCTCCCGGCAGCTAAATACAAGGAGATTGAGCAGGCCTTGGCGGGTGTTCTCGGGGAGAGAGACCTGAAGGCGGAGGCGCTTAAAGACCTGCACAACGAGCTCGCCAGGCTGGATCGGCTGGAGAAAGCCGCTCCGAAAGTTGTCTTGCTCAAGAGTCGGCGCGAGGCACTCAGGGAACTGGGGGACGGGCGGATCCTGGCGGATGATTTTGCCGAACGTCGCAAAAGTAATCAGCAGGCGCGTCAGGCAGCGGCGTCCTTGCGCACCACCCTGGAGAGCGAGATCGCCCAGCTGAAAGAGAGTGTCGAGGGACATCCGGTCAACGAGCGCATCCTTGCTATGGACGTGGAGATTTTGGAGCTCTTCGGCAGTCGTGGGGCCTACACCAAGAACCGGAAGGACTTGCCGGGCCTCGACCAGAAGCAGGATGACCTGCGCAAGGAAGCGCAGCGATCCCTGAAGAGGCTGGAACTCTCCGACAATCTGGATCAGGTCGAGGGTCTGCGTCTTTCCGATCCCCAGCGCAGACGGATTTCAGTCGCCGCCGATGAGTTGAAGTCACTCCGTCAACAGATCGGGGCAGCTTCGAAAGGTATCGAAACCAGCGGGGCAGCGGCGGACGAACTCAAGCAGAGAATCGGGGAAATGCCGCCTTTGCGCACGATCGACGCTCTGCAGACGGCGCTGAAGCATGCCGGGAGGGAGGGAAATCTGGCTGCTCAAGAAAGCGAGCTGACCGCAAAGTTGAAGCGGGCGAGAGCGTCGGCGAATCAGCAATTCAAGCAACTCTTGCCCGCTCTCAAGGCTGGCTTTGAAGACGTCGGGGCGTTGCCCGTTCCGTTGGAGGAAACCCTTCAGCGGTTCATTGGCGAAGAAACGCAGCTCAATCAGGAGGCGTCTCGCCGGACCGAAAGGCTGCGCGATCTGAAAACGCAACAGGACAAGCTCCGGCTGAAGATAGAAACCGTCACCAAGGGAAGAAACGTTCCCTCGGAAGAGGATCTGGTGCAGCAACGGCAGTGGCGTGATCAGGGGTGGCAGCTTGTTCGCCAAGCCTGGGAAGGGCCGCCCCCGGAGGCCGCGGCCATTGAAGCCTTCTCCGGCGAAGGCTCATTGCCTGACCGTTATGAGGAATCGGTGAAAAGGGCAGACGAAGTTGCGGATGAGCTTCGTCTCGAGTCGGATCGGGTGGCTCAGCTGCAACAGCTTCGGGTCGAACTGCAGCGTGTGGACGACGCCATCCTGGCCGAAGCGGAGCGGCAGGCCACGTTTGCTACCAAAAGGGAAGCGTGGCAGAAGCAATGGTGCGACACCTGGAGCCCGACAGGGATTGAGCCGCTTCTTCCGGTTGAGATGAAATCCTGGAAGGAGAGCTACGACAAGTTGGTGGAGTCCAAGGAACGTTTGCAGGAGCTTGCGCTTCAGTGCGAGCAGATCGCGGGCCGGATGGAGCATCTGCGCGAGCGCCTGATGGCCGAGGGCGAGCTCGCGGGCCTGCCGCCTTTCCGGGCGGAGCTTTCCTTTGACGAGTTGCTCACGCACGTGGAGGACGAGCTGGAGAAGATGCGACGCCAGAACGAGGTTCGTTTGCAGGCGGAACGTGATCTGGAGGGAGCACGGAAGCAGGTGGCCAAGGAGTTGAATAACCTCACGC
>CAYOIB010000117.1:0-5684 GCA_964403935.1 uncultured Puniceicoccaceae bacterium
CGCTTCGAACGCTCGATCATGGCCGACGGCAGCATCGTCACCGAATCCGAGATCATCCACGCCGTCATCGGGGTCCGTTCCATGATTCGCGAAGGGTCGCGCTTGACGGACGTGGTCATGATGGGCGCAGACTGGTTTGAAGGCGAAGAAGAACAGGAGGAAAACCGCCTTCTCGGACGTCCCAACTTCGGCGTCGGTGCCAATTGCCGCATCGAACATGCCATCATCGACAAGAACGCGCGCATTGGCAATAACGTCCAATTGAGCCCGGAGGGAAAACCCGACATGTTCCACAAGGGCGACGTGATGGTCCGCGACGGCGTCCTCATTGTCATGAAGGGCGGGATCATCCCGGACGGCACCATCATTTGAACCGTTCTGGTCCTGGGAAACATCGCCTGAATGCAGCCCCGGCAGCGATCTTGACAGACACCGGCCCATCGATTCTTTCTACAGGCTCTTCCTGTAGGGAATAGACACCACTGCGCTCGTTTTCTCTTGCGCAGCTTGGGGCCTCCACGGCCCCGCTCATTCTTTCATACCGCATGCGTTCCATATCGCTCTGCAACTGGCATACACCCGGAATTGCACAAATCCCGGGCGGCGCGATCTTTGCCCTTCTTCTGGTTGGCGCGTGCACCCTTGCCGCAGTTGCGATCCTGCTCGTCCTGCGCCTGCGCTGGGTCCAGAAGGCCGCCGGGGAGCAAGTTGCTCTTGCCCATCGTGAAGCCCGGGCCGAGATCACGAACGAACGGTCTCGTCTGGAATTGGATCTCGAAAAGCGGCGCCTTGAGCTGGAACGGGAAAGTTCGCGTCTTCAGTCCAACCTCATACAGAAGGAAGAAGAGGTGCGCTCCACCTTGATGAGTGCCGAAAAGGAACGAAAAAACCTTCGTCAGCGACAGTCGGCCTGCAATGAAGCCGCCCAGCACCTTGAGTCACGTGAATGCGAATTGAATGCCCTCATTCGCGATTACCGCACACGCTTGGAAGGCCTGTCCTCCCTTACGTCCGCCCAGATTCAAGAGGCCCTCAGGGAACAAGTCGCTTCCCAATGCGCCGAAGAAATGCGCCAACTGCGGTACGAGACACTTAATAAGTCCGAGAAAGAACTTGAGGAGCACGCCAAACGAACACTTCTCGCGGCCATGCAACGCCTCGCATCAAGGCCTCAGCATGACATCACCGCAACCATCGTCAGCCTCCCGAGCGACGATATGAAGGGCCGCATCATCGGGCGCGAAGGCCGCAACATCAAATCGTTTGAATCCGTCACCGGAACCACCCTCCTCATCGACGAAACCCCCGACAGTGTCCTGATTTCCTCTTTCGACCCTGTTCGCCGCGAGGTGGCACGTTTGGCCCTGGAAGCCTTGGTCAAGGATGGCCGCATCCACCCCTCCTCCATTGAAGAAGCTGTCACCGCCGCAGAGGAAGAAGTAAAGCAAAGCGTTATCCACATCGGGGAAGAAGCCCTCCGCCGCCTGCGTTTGACCAAAGTCCATCCTGAGGTGCTCAGCACCCTCGGCCAACTTCGCTATCGCCTTTCGAATAATCAAAACTCATTGGACCACTCGATTGAAGTCGCCAACCTCTCCGCCCTGATCGCCGCCGAACTGGGGCTGGATGTCGATCTGGCCAAGCGCGCAGGCCTGTTTCACGACATCGGCAAAGTCCTCAATGAAGAGTATCCCGGAAGCCACGCTCAGGCCGGCGCGAATTTCCTGAAGCGATTCGGCGACGAAGACCCCCGGGTTCTCAATGCGATCGCAGCACACCACGACGAAGTTCCCCCGGAAAGCGCCTACGCCCCCCTCCTGATCATAGCTGACAGCCTCTCCGCAATGCGCCCGGGCGCTCGAGCCGAAAGCATCGACAGCTATATTCAGCGCGTGCGAAATCTGGAGACAATTGCAACGGCCTACGAGGGGGTCGTGGATGCCTTTGCAATCCAGGCGGGAAGAGAGATCCGGGTGATTGTATCACCCACCGAACTCAACGACCTCGAAGCCCGGCAGTTGGCACGCAGTATCCGTCGTCAGATCGAAGAGGAATTACAATATCCAGGCACGATTCGGGTCACTGTCATCCGGGAATCCCGCGTGCACGAGACCGCTCACTGAGGCAATGCAACAGGCTGTATTCACTCTATGGGTACAGTCCCAAAAATGAGAAAGAGCACCAGCCCGGCTGGAGGCAGAACCCACCGCAGCGGCCACCGACGCGCCGCCGGTTGCCTTAAGAGGATCGAGCTTGAGAAAATGAGAATGAGCGCCGCATAGGCAAGCCCGCTCACCCTCCACTCAACCTCAAGGAAAAATCCAGGAATTAGAAGGACAAGCCGCACAAGCCAAATCATAAAGGCGAGAACAACCCACGCACCACGATTCAAAAACGCTCCGGCCTCCGGCAATCCGACCAGATCCAGGCCCACCGAAAGTACCCCATCCATCACCGCCAGCGATGCACACGGAATCAAGACGAGATTGAGAAAAAGGGCCCCTGGAGTGAGCAACCCGAAGTAGGCGATAATCAAGGGGGTGCTTCCCAGCGTGGCCGCAAGGCTTATGGAAAACGTGTCCGAAAGCTTCTGAACCGCCCCCCATACCCACAGCTGCCAGCGCGAAAGAGAACTCTCCGGAACAAAACGCCAAGGATCGATCTGGCACCGAAGGCTGGCCGCCATAGGCAATCCAAAAAGAAGAATTGCTGCAACCACCGCATAGGACAACTGAAACCCCGCGGTGAACAACTGCTGCGGTTGCCAAAGAAGAACGGCCACGGCCGAAGCCACCAACGCAGCAAGAGACTCTCTTTGCCGAAGGACCGCCCGCGCCATCCAGTAAAAAAATACCATGAGATAGGCCCTCACAGCCGAAGGTGGCGCACCTGTCGCCAGCACATAGAGAAACAGGAGCAAAAGACCGATCATCGCTGCCAGCCATTCAGGTGATCGGGTGAGCCGAAGCAGAAGGGCCAACGTTAAGGCCACAGCCGCGACATGCAATCCGCTGACCGCAAACAAATGCATCGTCCCGCTCCGAACGAAGGCTTCACTCAATTCCAGGCCCAGCATCCATTTCTGCCCCAGCATCATCGCCCCCAACACCCGGCCGTATGGATGCGCCTCCCCCGAACCTGCCAGAAGTTGTCGGGTAAGGCGGGTTTGCGCCACATTTCCTACTCGTGGGATCCAATCCTCCGCCTCGGAATGTTTGATTAACACCCCTCTCCGCAGCTGTGCCGCCACGAGTTCGCTCTCCAGGTAAACATCGAAGTCCTCCGCGCCCCCACGTGCCCGCTGATATTCTAAAACCCCACGCAACCGCACCCGATCACCCCACTGCACCGGGGACGCATCTTCAGGAAGAGAAAAGGAAAAATAGACCCGGCGCCCGATCAGCTCCTCTGCTGTTTGGTAAGCCGAATCCTCGACCCGAGCCAACCCCATTGCCACATTTGGAAGATCAATGCTTCTGAAAACGCGTTCAATGCGCAGTTCCAACTCCGCTTCCCGAACCGGGAGATCCGCCCACACCACAGGCTCCGGAAGGGACCTCACCTGCCAATAGCCGACCCCAAACGAGAAAAGCGAAACCCCCACCAACAGAAGGCAGAACCGGCTCTGCCGCCACCGCCATCCCATCACCGCAAACACCAGAGCTGACGCGCCCCAAAACGCCGGAGCATAAGGAAGCCCGCCACGCGCCATACCATACCCGCCCACCAGCATCAGGAGAACCGCCGCAAGCGGAACTCGGAGAGACGGAAGCCGGACCCGGACCGGCGCCTCGTCAGTGGGCGATAAACTGTTCACCGGCAATTTCGATCGGCTGACGCATCCCTTTCTCCACGTAAGAAAGAGCCAAATCAACCGCCGTGGTCAGATCCTGTCCCTTTGCCAACCCGGCAGCAAGCGCGCTCGCCAACGTGCAACCACTGCCATGCGTATTCACTTCCTCGATACGCCGCCGGCGCATCGTTTTGCTCGTTCCAGCAGCTGTTACCAGAACATCCACCAACTCATCCCCCGGAAGATGCCCTCCTTTGAGAAGGACGGCCTGCCCGCTCAACGCCACCAACTCGTGGGCCGCCCGAAGCATCGCCTCTTCTGAATCTGGCTGCCACCCCAGCAGGACCGCGGCCTCATCCAGATTCGGCGTGTGCACTGTTGATCGAGCCAGAAGTTTCCGAACCGCCGCCCGGGCATCGTCGCGCAACAACACAGCCCCACTCGTGGCCACCATGACCGGATCCACCACCAACGGCACCTCTGGATTCGCGGCCACAAAGGCTTCAACGACCTCAATGATGTCCACCGTAAATAACATGCCCGTCTTGATCGCCGCCAACTTGAAATACGACGAAACCGCCTCCAGTTGCGCCGCAACCAGCTCCGCCGACATGACATCCACTTTCGTGACCGCCCCCGGATTTTGAGCGGTGATACAGGTGATTGCGCTTGTTCCAAAAACACCACAAGCCGAAAAAGTGAGCAAATCTGCCTGGATCCCAGCCCCCCCCCCACTGTCAGAACCGGCAATTGTCAGCACAACCGGGCGGCCCCTTTTCAACGCATCATTCATGGACCAAGGCTGCGCAGGCAAGGCTGCGAGATCAAGAACTCGTTTCCTCTATAGCCTGCAAAAAAGTAAATCACAGCACCTTCGATATATTCCTCCGACAACCACCACGCCCCCATTACATTTCTGGAATTTCCATTGTCACTCGAACAACCCAACCGTTAGACACTCCACAATGCGAACCGAAGAACTGTCACTTTCCAATATTGATATCTACGGCGGGACACAGAGCCGAGCCGTGACAAATGACGAAGCGGTCAATAGCTATGCAGAGGAGATGGCCTCAGGCGCCGAATTCCCGCCTATTGTCGTCTTTTTCGACGGCTCAAAGCATTGGCTGGCCGATGGATTCCACCGCTACCTCGCTGCCCGACGCAACGAATATGAAGCCATTCGGGCTGAAATTCATGAAGGCTCCAGAACGGACGCGCTTCGACACGCCCTCGGTGCCAACGCCTCCAACGGACTCTTCCGATCCAACGCTGACAAGCGCAGCGCCGTGGAAATCGCCCTCGAGGAATGGCCCGACCTCTCCAACGGTCTCCTCAGTGAGCTCTGCAAAGTCTCGATCGAACTTGTCCGTCGATGCCGCCAGCAGATGGAAAAAACCGACCGCATTGAAAAGCCCCAGAAGGTGACCGGAAAGGATGGGAAACAATACCCCGCGGCCATTGAACGCGAACCCCGCGGCACCACTGAACGCAGTTCTAGTGCGGGTCAAAGCGGAGGGAGCGGAAAACCGAAAGGAGAAAGCTTTACTGATCCCGGCGGCAGCAACCGCGAAATTGAAGCCGAAGCCCGCTCCATGATCCGCAAAGGTGAGCTCCCTGCCTCCGAGCTCGATTCTCTTCGTTCTGCCACCGCCATGGATTACGCCGAAACCGCCATCAACGTCCTCGATCGCATGCGCCCCGAAGACCCCATGCGCCCCGAAGCCCTGAACCGCATCGAACGCTGGCTCAATAAGCAAAAACTCTTGAGCCACGACCTCGCCCCCACCCTGTAAAAGACTCCCCGCCATCCTTTCTCACCTGATCTATCTTCAATTTATTAACACAGACATAATAATTCTTGATATTTTCGGGAGGAGTGGGAATATTG
>CAYOIB010000118.1:0-5664 GCA_964403935.1 uncultured Puniceicoccaceae bacterium
TGAACCTAGACAAACAGAGTCAGAGTCTGTCGTGCTACCATTACACCATCGGGCATCATCTCATTGCGAGAACCCCAACGCTCGCTCGAAAGAAACGCGTTACGCAAGGCTAAAAGCGAAGCGAAGCATTCCGAAAGTTGCATTTCGGGCAGGGAGCCACCTCCTCTGGAGTCCGGTTGCTATACAGCTCCCCACAACGCACACAGTGGTGGGCATGCAGGAGTCGCTGCCGGTCATAATAGGTCTTATCCCGTTGGTCGTAAAAGAACCACAGGGCCACCACCCCCAGAAGGCCGGCAATCAGAAAGAAAATGACAAAGGTTTGGAATGTGATGCCCATCCTGTAAGCGGGCTATCACAGTGGCGGATTCCCCCGGATTCAATGAAATTGCAAACGGCCCAGTCCGTCAGGGACCGCCCTCGCCTCCTTCACCATCCTCCAGCGTCAAGGACAGGACGATGGGAGACGGACCGACTCCCGCAGCAATCAAGCCATAGAGAAGATCTTGTGTCATCGGGTCTTGCAGATGGGCTTCGACCTCCCGCGCCAAGGTTGGTGAGAACCCGGGTCCTCCCTCCGCTATGGGTGTTTCCAGTTGCTCACACCGAACATAGGCGAGCGACTGAAGGTCGGGGAAAACAGAAGCCAACACGCGGGCTCGCTCTGCGCCAATGCCAGGCAACCCCAATGCATTCACAACATGGGCCCACGGGGCAGACCGACTTTCGTCAATGGCAGCAATAAGCCGGGTTGCGGAGCGTTCACCAATCCCGGGGAGGCCGACAAAGTCCTCCCTCGACAAAGCATAAAGATCCGCCGGGCTCGTAACCTTTGAATGCTGCAGAAGCGTCGCCACGGTCACAGGTCCCATCCCGCGGATGGCCATTGCCTTCGCCGATACGAAATGCGTAAAACTGGCGAGAATGCGCTCAGGGCATTCTCGGTTTCCACAGCGATAGCCGCCATCCCCTGCCTCCCAAGCCACACCACAACCCGGACACGCTGCAGGGAAGGTATAGGGGTCCAAATCCCTTCGACGTTCCTCAAGGACGGGCCCAAGAACCTGCGGTATGGAATCTCCGCTCCTCTCCAACACCACGACATCCCCTACCCTGATATCTCGCCTGGCAATATTCCCTGCATGGAAGAGACTTGCCCGCGAAACAGACGTCCCAGCCAGCTCGACCGTTTCCATGAGTGCAACAGGGGTCGCAGCGCCTGTTCGGCCTACCTGAATTTGAATGTCCAGCAGCTGAGTGGTTGCACGTGCCGGAGGAAACTTCCAAGCGATCGCCCACCTCGGTGCCGTCGCTCCCACCCCAAGCTGCTCTTGGAGAGCCGCCGCCGCAACCTTGATGACCAAGCCATCCGAAGGGTACGCCCGTGAGCCCCAAAGGTCGTCCCATGCCTGCACAGTCGAAATCATACTTTCCAATCCAGCCGCAGCCACGGCATCCTCCACCGAAGGAAGCCCCCACTGTCGCAGCATCTCCTGAAAAACCCCGAGCGTGTCCGGAGGCCCACCCACTGGCTGCCAATCGCCCCAGCCATAGCAAACCAACTTCAGCCCCCGCACGGAAAGCACATCCTCATCAGCCAGTTGAATGGATCCGGCGGCCAGGTTGCGTGGGCTGGCAAAGGGTGCCTCGCCCCCAGCCGCCCGCGAATGATTGAGTGCCTCAAACCTGTCCAGGGGCATGAAAATCTCACCACGGATTTCAATCAGGAGCGGAACGGGAATATCTTCACACTCACCCAGGATCTCAGGGACGACACCGAGCGCCCGAACACGCCCCGTGATGTCATTTCCTTCACGGCCGTTTCCTCTCGTCGTCGCCCGAACAAAGTGCCCTTCCTCGTAGGTCAAGCTCACGGCAATTCCGTCGTACTTTGGCTCGATCCAGTAGGACACATCCGGGCCCACACGATTCGTCACACTCTCATGAAAGGCTCGAAGCTCAGCCAGCGAAGTCGCCTTGTCCAGACTCAGCATGCGTGCTCCGTGCCGATGAGTTGCCAGGCCTTGTCTCCGGTCGTCGCCAAGGCTCGTTGCTCCCGATGACAATCCGGAGCTCTCGGGATGAAGGCTTTCCAGACGCCGCAGCTCGGCTGTCAGCTCATCGTATTCATGATCGCTGATTTCCGGTGCCGCCAACCGGTAGTAGAGGTCATCGTGCCGCTCAACCTCCTGGCGCAGGCGGATAATGCGAGCCTCAAGGTCCGAGGCATCCGGGAGAGTCGAACCCTGGCCTAACGCGACGAAGAGGATGCCAGCCACCCATGCCAGCAGAAAGACTTTCATCCGGGATTCGTCGATGCCTGATCGAACAAAAACCAGCGGGACCTGCCGCCATACTTTCCAAAGACGCGCCATGAGGTGAAAAAGCGAAAGCGCCCACTCCAGCGCGGCACGAGAACAGGGTCAAACTGTTTTACAATTTTCCAAAGCCAATACGCCTCATCAGGAATCGGCCGATTCCCGAAAGCTGAGAATGCCCCACTCCAATCCACCTGCTTCAGACGCTTCAATCCGATGTCCGAGGCCCCTTTCATACCCTTGATGTAGCCAGCTCCTGCACCTCTTTCCAGTTCCTCCCCTCCTGGATTGAAACCCGGCCCGGACCCGTGCGTCGTGTGTCCGCAACTGATCATTGAAAAGATCCATCTCAACCCGACGCACCTTATAATCGGTCTGCAATGAATTGGTGCGACGGTCGATAATAGCTTGATCATTATCGAATCGAGATTTCTCTGATCGAAAATCAATACCCTGTCATGACGGAGCGGGGCATCAAATTCAGCCAAGGCCTTCTGTCGATCCCTCTCTGAGAACAGGTGCGCAAAGCTTACGGGGATTCCATCACTCAAAGGGGCAAGACAATCAAAGCTGCACTCCCGAAAATTTTCCGCCAAGACAATTCGAACCTATTGCCATACGCTTCTCATCTATCGAATACAAAGGAATTCACGGACGGTCATGGCAGTCTGTATTCACTTGTCCATTATGCTGCCCAACAAGGACTTCCCGACCAGGTAAACAAAAAGAGCCCTGACGTCTGTCAGGGCTCTCAAAATTCGATCCGGAAAAGATTCGATCAGGAAGAAAGCTTCCTAGTCCTCCTTTTTCTCCTCTGAAGGTGCTTCGGCAACGACTGTCTCCTCGGCGGGCACCTCGGTATCGGCGCTTGCTTCGACCACAACGGCCTCTTCGCTCTCAGCGGCTGCGGGCTCCGCCGCAACTGCCTTCTTGGAAGAAGCTGCCTTCTTCCGAGGCTTCTTTGGGTAGCCTTCGTCAGAAGCCGGGATCAGCTGAATGACGGCCATTTCCGCAGCATCGCCAACCCGGGTGCCGAGCTTGTAGATGCGGGTATAGCCACCGGGGCGATCGGCAAACTCGGTTGCCCGCTCCCGGAAGAGCAAGGCAACTGCCTTGGGATCGCGAACGCGGGCCAGGGCCAATCGGCGAAGGTAAACAGCGCGCTCAGGTGTAGCGCTCTGTGCTCGCTTGGCGAGGGTGATGACCTTCTCGATGAAAGGCCTCAAGGCCTTCGCCTTGGAGAGAGTGGTCTGAATACGGCCGTGAGTCAGAAGCGCGGCCGCGAGATTGCTCATCAGGGCTTCGCGGTGTTCTTTCTTGCGGCCGAGTTTGTGGCGGTGCTGAAGGTGTCGCATGGGTCAGTGGCGTTTGCCGGTGTGCGTAAAGGTTGGGACTCCCGGGAAAATCAGATGTCGGCGCGGGTCTCGAGAAGGCGCTCGTCGATCTTCATTCCCAGACTCAGGCCAAGCTGTTCAAGCTTGGACTTGATTTCATTGAGGGACTTCTTTCCGAAGTTCCGATACTTGAGCATCTCCTGCTCGGACTTCATGGCGAGTTCACCAACAGTTGTGATATTGGCGTTGTTCAAGCAGTTGGCGGCCCGAACCGAGAGTTCAATCTCGTTAACAGACATGTTCAACAACTTCCGGAGCTTATTCTGCTCTTCGCTCACCTCAGCCTGCTCGCTCTCGAACTCGATATTGTCCTCGCTCACTTTATCGAAGACATTCAGGTGGTGCTTCAGGATCGCGGCCGCCTGCTTCAAGCAATCGTCGGGCGTGATCCGTCCGTCCGTCCAGATTTCCAGGATGAGCTTGTCATAGTCGGTCATCTGTCCGACCCGGGTATTCTCCACCGTGTACTTGACCAAGCGGACGGGGCTGAAGAGCGAGTCGATGGCGATCACCCCAATGGGTTGGTCCTCGGTCTTGTTATCTTCTCCGGAGACGTAACCACGGCCGACCTTGATTTCGAGTTCGGCCATGAAGCGTTGTTCGCGATCCAAGGTGCAGATCAACTGATCCGGATTCACGATCGTTATGTTCGAATCGGCCTGAATATCAGCAGCCGTCACAGCCCCTTCGCGGGTGACATCGATCATAAGTTTGATCGCTTCACGCTTTTGCGAAATGACAAGAATCTTTTTGAGGTTGAGAACAATGTCAGTGACGTCTTCGACAACACCTTCAATGCTCTGAAACTCATGCTGCACCCCCTCAATCCGAATGGAGGAGATTGCAGCGCCTTCGATCGAGCTCAACAACACCCGGCGAAGGCTGTTGCCGATTGTGTGCCCGTATCCGGTTTCAAAAGGTTCGGTAGTAAACTTGGCGTACGTTTCGGTCGCTGAGTCTTCCTCCCTTGCGAGTCGGTTCGGGAGTTGAAATTTTCCTAGTCTGATGGCCATCTTTGCGAAACTGAGAGGTGGACGGTTGGGTGGGCGGAGACCGAATAAGCCTTAACGGCTGTAGAATTCGACAATGAGCTGAACGTTGACGCCCGTCTCGATATCGTCAGCGGATGGTTCGCGGTTGATTGTCGCGGTCAAGGCGTCGTCATTCCGGGTGATCCACGACGGGACCGTACGAATGCGCGTGTCTTCCAGCGAACGGGTGGCGAGCTGACGGGATGAAGTCGACTCCTTCACTTCGATGGTGTCTCCGGCAGATACTTCGAAGCTTGGAATGTCGGTCTTCCGTCCATTGACCTTGATGTGTCCGTGCCCTACAAACTGGCGTGCCTGACGTCGTGTCTTGGCGAAGCCACAGTTGTAAACGACCGCATCAAGCCGTGTTTCCAGCATCTGGCAGAAGATCTCGCCCGTGACGCCCCGACGGTTCTTGGCTCGCTCAAAGGTGCGGTGAAACTGCTTTTCCGTGAGGCCGTAAAGGTAGCGCAGCTTTTGTTTTTCGCTGAGGCCGAGGGCATATTCGGAAAGCTTCCGGCGAAGGCGGGGGCCATGTTGGCCGGGAGGGTGTGGCTTGCGATCCTGCGCCTTGTTCGGCGGGAAGATCGACATACCAAAGCGTCGGTTGATGCGAGTGGCGGGTCCAGTGTATCGTGCCATGAGTAGATATCAAATTGCAGGTTTATGAAAAGAAAGGGCGATCCGGGCGCTACACGCGACGACGCTTCTTGGCGCGGCATCCATTGTGAGGCACCGGCGTAACGTCCGTGATGGTCGCCACCGTCATCCCGAGGGACTGGATAGCCCGAACGGCGGAATCCCGCCCCATGCCCGGTCCATTGACGCGGATCTCAACTTCCCGCATGCCGTGAGACAGCGCGACCTTGCCAGCATCCTGCGTGACCACTTGGGCAGCATAAGCCGTCGACTTACGGCTAC
>CAYOIB010000119.1:0-5643 GCA_964403935.1 uncultured Puniceicoccaceae bacterium
TTTTGGTGGTGTCTTTTCAAAGGCGACGTTCTCAAGGAGGCGTCGCCTTTTTTGTCTTCCTGTGACGGAAGCCGGATTGGGTGACGAGATCCCCGGCGGCGCTGCGCTCACTGCCGGAAAAACCCCCGGGCGCTCCTGGGGGCCAGCTTTGGGGTGGTGCTTCGGAGACGGTCCCACTCGGCCGCTTCGGTGAGGGCCTCGCGGCGAAGCACGCCGATAAAGATATCGCCATCGTAGACGGGAAAACGGTCTTCGCGACGATGGGCGAGATCCTTTGCCAGAATATCCATAGGCCAGCTGGCCTGAAGGTGGATCGAAGGTTTCAGCGGCAATGCATTGAGCGGGGTGGAGTGGGGCTGGTGGGTGGCGGCCTGGCGCAGGTCTGAGCGGGTGATAATGCGCACCCGTCCATCGGTGGTGTGCATAACCAGCTCCTGTGGCTGTTCGAGCTGCATCAGCCGAAGGGCTTCGGCGAGCGGGAAATCACTGGGCACCATGCGTACGAAGCGTGCGGTAAGGTCGCCCACAGGATGGTGGCGCAACCGTTCCTGTCGGTCGACCATCCGGTATTCCATGTCCCCGGCGAGGTAGATGAAGACAAACAGGAACGCGAGCAGGATGTGTCCCGGCCCGAGCAAGGCCCAGAGGGCTCCGGTGATCGCGAGTGGTTTTGCGACCCAGGCGGCCACCTGGGTGGCCCGGTGGTAGGGCAGCTTCATGGCGAGGAGTGATCGGAATATCCGGCCACCATCCATCGGAAAGACCGGGATCAGGTTGAAGACGGCCATGACAATATTGTAGGCCAGCATCGTGAGGGCGAGGGAGTGCAGGGAGTAGTTTTGGAAGACCGAGAGCCATGCCGCCTCCGACTGAGGGAAGCTCCCGGCCAGCACGAGGGGGAGCCCGATGAGGAAAGCAATGACGATATTCACCGCCGGACCTGCGAGGGTGATGAAGAATTCCCGCCAGGGCTGACGGGGCATCTCTTCCAGTTGCGCCATGCCGCCAATCGGAAGCAGAAGGATCCGGTGCGTCTGAATCCCGTAGATCCGGGCCGTCAGGCTGTGCCCCAGTTCATGGAGCACCACGGAAACAAACAGGAGCGAAACCAGCAACAGGCTCCACGCTGCGCCCGCGACTCCGTCGACCCGCGCGCCGGCCCATGCGGCGTAGAGGAGAATCAGAAAAAATGTCAGGTGGAGCTCCAAGCGGATACCAAACACCCGGAACAACGGAATTGACCCGATTTGGCCCATGGAACTAGTTAGCTGTTTAAATCCACCGGCGGCAAGACACCGCGCCGGGTATATTCTTATGAGTGATTCAAGCCCGCTGATCCTCGTCATCGACGACGATTCTGAAATTCGCTATTCGCTGGATCGCGTTCTCGCTGCAAATGGACATCGGGTGGCCACGGCCTCCAGCGGTGAGGAGGGCATCGAAAAAGCCCGGGAGGATCCCCCCCATGTTATCTTCCTTGATAATCGGATGAAGGGGATGGGCGGGATCGAAACCTTGCAACACCTGCGCTCCGCCAGTCCCAATGCGATGGTCATTCTGATGACGGCGTTTGGCACCACGCAGACCGCGATCGAGGCGATGAAGTTCGGGGCTTTCGACTACATTATCAAGCCCTTCGATATCAGGAAAGTGCTCTCTCTCGCAGGGAAAGCGATCAAGGCGCACGCTGATCTCACGAGCGCACGCCAGTCGGAATATAATCCTGTTCTCAATAGCGAAGATTACAAGGAGGGCATTGTCGGGAATTCCGAGCCCATGCAGGAGGTCTTCAAGATCATTGGCCAGGTGGCTGCCAGCGACGTCACCGTCATGATCACGGGCGAGAGCGGAACAGGGAAGGAACTGGTCGCACGGTGCATTTATCAGCACAGCCACCGCGCCTCGCATTACTTCACGGCGGTGAACTGCGCAGCCATTCCCGATAACCTCATTGAATCGGAACTGTTTGGTCACGAAAAGGGGTCCTTCACGGGCGCGACCCAACAACGCATGGGCAAATTTGAACTCTGTGATGGCGGGACTCTCTTTCTCGATGAGATTGGTGATATGGCCCTGCCGACGCAGACGAAAATTCTTCGAGCCTTGCAGGAGGGAGAGATCCAGCGCGTCGGGGGTAATGAAACGATCAAGGTGGATGTCCGGCTCATCGCCGCGACGAACAAGAATCTCGAGAAGCTCGTCGAGCAGAAGGAATTTCGGGAAGATCTTTATTATCGGCTGAACGTCATGCGCATTCGCATGCCTGGCTTGCGTGAGCGCCGGGAGGATATTCCCGCCTTGGTGGATTTCATGATTCAGCGCCTGCGCAAGAGTCGAAAGGCCCAGGTCCGGCGCGTTTCGGACGAAGCCTTGCAGGCTCTCACTCAGTATGACTGGCCGGGCAACGTGCGTGAACTGGAGAATGTCATCCAGCGGAGCGCCGTCGTGGCCAAGGGCGATACCGTTTTGACGAAGGACCTGCCAATTGAGATCGCCGGTCAGGTGTCGGAGGCGGCGGCCCGGGCATCGGCGGCGACTCCCGCCCCGTCGGCGACAGAGAAGGCCGTTCCCGTGCCGGCTTCTGGCCGCGAGCCGGTCGGGGCGGCCGACCTATCCGATTCCGGCAGCCATTTCCTGGCGGACGCGGCAGCCCTGCCCGGTCGGAACGTCGCTTTCGACCAGCTCTACAAGGTCTTGCGCGAAACCGAGGACAAGGACCTTCTCCAGGTGATCGAGAAGGAAATGATGATTCGAGCGCTCACCGAGACCGGGGGAAACCAGGTGAAGACGAGTGCGCTTCTCGGTATCACTCGCGCCACCCTGCGCAAGCGGATTTCCCAGCTCGATTTGAAGATCCCGTAAGGGCGGGAGGCTCGGCATCCTGCTCGCGAGATTGCGATGGCGGGCGCGTTGTTGGCCCTCCTGTGGCAGGCTCCCGCCAGTGGGAGAGATTGAAACGTGCTTCAACAGGCCCCGCAGCGTTGACAATAGAGGGGTGCCAAACCTTGTTTTGAGTTTTCCGGAGAGGATTTAGCCGACGAGGTCATTGCGCAGGAGCCTGAATGAAGCACGCCGCATTAGTGGGTTTAATGTTGCGCGGCCGTCGTTCTCTATTCTTTAATAGCCGTTTCAGTATCATTAACAAAGAAGACCATCATGCCGATCGCCACACCGAAGCAATACGCCGCCATGCTCAATGCAGCTCGCAAGGGCAAGTACGCCTACCCGGCGGTGAATGTCACGAGCATTACGACGATTAACGCCGCTCTAAAGGCCTTTTCCGATGCCAAGAGTGATGGAATCATCCAGTTTTCCACGGGCGGCGGCCAGTTCGCCTCGGGCCTGAATATCAAGGACGCCACCCACGGATGCATCGTCCTTGCTGAAGCCGCCCACCGGCTGGCGGAAAAGCACGACGTTCTCATTGCTTTGCACACCGACCACTGCCAGCCCGAGGTGGCCGGTGGCTTCCTCAAGCCGCTTATTGAAGCCACCGCCGAACGCCGGAAGAAGGGGCTCACCAACCTTTTCCAGAGCCACATGCTCGATGCTTCAAACCTTCCATTGGAGGCAAACATGAAGTTGTCCCAAGAGTACCTGAAGCTGTGCTCCGAACAGGAGATCATCCTTGAAGTCGAAGCGGGCGTTGTTGGCGGTGAGGAAGATGGCGCTGCCGGGAGCGACGATACCCCATCGGAAAAGCTCTACACGACGCCTGAGGAAATGGTCGCCGTTTATGGTGCTCTCAAGGGTCTTGGTCGCTACATGTTTGCCGCTACCTTCGGTAACGTGCACGGCTTCTATAAACCCGGAGTCGTGAAGCTGCGCCCCGATATCCTCAAGCAGGGTCAGGATGCCGTTGCTGCCAAGTATGGTGCTGATGCCAGCTTCGACTTGGTCTTCCACGGAGGATCCGGGTCCGACCTCGCCGATATTCGTGAGACCCTTGATTACGGTGTCATCAAGATGAACATCGATACGGATACCCAATATGCCTTCACCCGGCCTATCGTGGATCACATCATGAAGAACTACGACGGTGTCCTGAAGATCGACGACGAAGTCGGAAACAAGAAGGCTTACGACCCGCGCTCCTACCTGAAGAAGGCCGAAGCCGCCACCGCCCAGCGCCTCATCGAGGCCTGCGAAGACCTCCGAAGCAACGGAAAGTCTATTTTCGGAACCGTCTGATCGCTCAAGGTCAAAAGGAACTGCTTTCAAAGGGCTCCCCTGAATTCAGGGCGGGCCCTTTTTGTTTTTCTCCTGGCTTGCCTCTGGAATCTCGTGGGCTCAGCCCGCTCCACCGTGAGCGATTCTTGATGGCTCAGGAGCGCGGGCTGCGCCACGCGCTGGGGGTGACCTTGAGTTGCTGGCGGAATTGCCGGGAGAAGTAGTTGCTGTCGTCGAAACCGCAAGCGAGGGCGATTTCCGTGATGCTGCGGGTTTCGCCGGGATCGGCGAGCATTTCGGCCGCGCGTTCGAGGCGTGCCCGGAGCCTGTAGAGAGCCGGGGTGAGCCCGGTGGCTTCCCGGAAGTGGCGGTAGAAGGTGCGTTCTGACATGCCCGCCTCGGCGGCGAGTTCCCCGGTGGAAGCCGGTGCGGTCGGATCCCGATCGATGGAAGCGAGAACGCGCCCCAGGCGAATCTCATGGCCGGGGTGGAGCTGGATCTCACCGTAGCGGCGTGCCAGAAGGCCGATGAGGAGGAAGAGCCATGAACGGGCCAGAATACGGCCTCCGTGCTCGAGGCGGTGGGTTTCGGCTTCCATTGCATCAATCCATTGAACAGCACGGCGAAGGTCGCCAGAGCCGAGGCGGAGTCGGCTGGCATAGGGATCTTGTTTGCGTCGAACCGAGTCCAGGGTGAAAAGAGCATGAAAGCCGTCAAGACGGCCCATTTCCCGCTTGGCGGAGCGGAGGGCTTCGGTCCGGATCAGGATGTTGACCAGACTCAGGCTCCGGGTGTCTTCATAGCGGTGCTCGAAGCCCCGGTTGATAACGAGGACGTCACCGGCGGCGATGGCATGGGGGGAAGATCCTGCCCAGTGGGTGCCTTCGCCTTCCAGAATAAAGACGATTTCGACGAAGTCGTGGTGGTGGACAGGGGTGGCCTCCTGATTGGGTTCGCGGGTGACAACGACAGGAATGTAACGGTCGTGAAAGAAGTCCTTCTGTCGTAGTTGATAGGATTCGGCCATGGCAGGATGGTGCTAATATTTGGCGTTATGCTCAAGGAATTTCGCCGGCCAAGCCGTTATAATACTGAGAATGAACGCATCTATCCCCGCCATTGCCCCGCCTCTTGCCCTCCTTGTGGATGGCTTTTCCTGTCCGATTGGGATCGACTCGGAGCGGCCGCAGTTGCGTTGGCGTCTGCCGGTGGAAGGAAGCATCATGGAATCTGCGGCTTGGCAGGTCTTGGTGTCGGACTCGGCGGAGAAGCTAAAGGCAAATGAGGGTAACCTTTGGGACAGCGGGAGGGTGGCGGAAGAGCGAACGAATGCGGTCCGCTACGCTGGGGGGAGGCTTGGGTCGCGCCAGCGTTGCTGGTGGAAGGTGCGGGTCTGGGATGCTGAAGGAAATGTATCTTCCTGGTCGGACGTGGCTTGGTGGGAGATGGGCCTTCTCCAGGAGGATGACTGGC
>CAYOIB010000120.1:0-5536 GCA_964403935.1 uncultured Puniceicoccaceae bacterium
TTCGGGTACTTGAAGTGATCGAAGACATCCAGCAACTCCATGTCGGATCGCGAGGTCTCGATGGTGATGACATCCGCATCCATCGCCGCAATCGATTCAATGATGTCGTTGAACTCAGAGTAACACATGTGGGTGTGAATCTGGGTGGCGTCTCCGACCCCATTTGCTGTGATGCGGAAGGACTCGATTGCCCAGTCGAGGTATTCCTGCCACTCCGCGCGCCGCAGCGGCAGGCCTTCGCGCAGGGCGGCTTCGTCGATCTGGATGATCCGGGCCCCCGCCTTCTCCAAATCGAGCACTTCTTGCCGGATGGCCAGAGCGAGTTGGTAGCAGGTCAATGAGCGTGGCTGATCGTCACGAACAAACGACCAGTTGAGGAGGGTAACCGGGCCGGTGAGCATGCCCTTCATGGGCTTGTCGGTGAGAGATTGAGCGTAGGTGATCCAGTCGACCGTCATGGCTCTCGGGCGCGAGATATCTCCGAAGAGCAGGGGAGGCTTCACGCAACGGGACCCGTAGGATTGCACCCAGCCGAAGTCGGTGAAGGCGTAGCCGTCGAGCTGTTCGCCAAAGTATTCGACCATGTCGTTGCGTTCCGGCTCCCCATGAACGAGAACATCCAGGCCGAGCGCTTGCTGCTGTTGCACGCAATGGGCGATTTCCTGCTGCATGGCCTGAAGATATGCGCCGGTGTCGATTTTTCCCTTTTTGAACTGACTGCGTATCTGGCGGATTTCCTTTGTCTGTGGAAACGAACCGATGGTCGTTGTGGGAAATTCGGGCAAGTTCAGGTGTTTGGCTTGGTGCGCTGCCCGTTGGGCATAAGGACTCTGGCGATTTCCCAGCTTGGGTGAGATCTGCTTCAAGGCCGTTTGGACGACGGGGTTGTGAACGCGGGTCGATTGGTGGCGGGAGGCGATGGCCCGAGCGTTGGCTTCGAGTTCTGTCCGGACGGCTTCGCGGCCCTGATTCAGCGCCACGGAGAGAACATGGAGCTCCTCCAGTTTTTGTCGGGCGAAGGCCAGCCAGGACTGAATCTCCGTATCCAGCTGCTGCTCGGATTCAAGATCGACGGGAACATGTAAGAGCGAGCTGGAGGGTGCCAGCCAGAGACGTTCGCCAAGTTTTTGAGCAAGGGGTTCGAGCCAGTCGAGCGTGGCGGCGAGGTCCGTCTTCCAAATGTTGCGTCCGTTAACAATGCCGAGGGAAACAATGCGATCGTCCGGGAGGGTCTGGATGAGGGTGTCCACTTCATCACGGGCATTGATCGCGTCGACGTGCACCCCCTGCACCGGGAGATCGGCCAGAAGGGGAAGGTTCTCCTTCAGCTGCCCGAAGTATGTTGTGAGGAGCAACTTGATCCGCGGGGAAGTGAGCTTGGTGTAGGCTTCGCGAAAGGCGGCGGTCCATTCTCCATCGAGTTCGGTCACAAGGATGGGTTCGTCGATCTGGATCCAAGCGGCCCCGGCCCCGGCAAGTTTGTCAAGCAACTCGGCATAGACCGGAAGCAAGCGGGGGAGGAGCGAAAGCTTGTCTGAATCATCCTTGGCTTTGCCCAGTGCCAGGTAGGTGACCGGACCGATGATGACGGGCTTCGCAGCGATACCCTTGGCTTCGGCGAGTTGCCCCAGGATGCGGGAGGCATCGAGGCTAAAGGTGGTGTCGTGGGTGAATTCCGGAACGATGTAGTGATAATTTGTATCAAACCACTTGGTCATCTCTCCGGCCGCCACCCCGCAGCCACAGCCGGAAGCTGGGCCAACATGCCTGGCTGACCGGCCCCGCGCTACGCGGAAGTAGTTGTCGAGAGGATCCCCTTTGTAATCCTGCACGCGGGGCGGCAGATTCCCTAAAGTGAAACTCATGTCCAGAACCTGATCGTAGAAAGAGAAATCGCCGACAGGCACGAGATCGAGTTTCGCTTGATCCTTCCAATGGCGCTGCCGCAGCCCGGCGGCAAACGTCTGGAGCTCATCGCGGGTGGACTGGCCCCTCCAGTAGGATTCAAGGGCAAACTTCAATTCCCGTTTCGCCCCGATCCGCGGATACCCCAGGGAATGGGTTTTAATGGTCGTCTGGTTGTTTTGTGTCATCGGGAGCGATCATAGCAGGATTGACCAATGAATAAAAATGGTATTTTCTCATTGAACGATGAGACGTAGTCATTGATTGAGGGATGGCATTTCTTGAACGCATCCACCTTGAGATCATCCGGGCCGTTGACCGGTACGGGACAATGACGGCGGCGGCGGAAGCCCTGCACCTCACCCAATCGGCTCTGAGTCACAGTATGCGCAAGCTGGAGGGCCAGATGGGGGTGAAGCTTTGGTTCCGGGAAGGCCGCAGCCTTCGCCCCACGCAGGCGGGCGACCATTTGCTGGCCACGGCCAATCGCCTCATCCCCCAGTTTGTTTATGCGGAGGAGCGGTTGAGGCAGTTTGCCCGTGGCGAACGGGGCAGTCTGCGCATCGGGATGGAGTGCCACCCCTGCTATCAATGGCTTCAGAAAATCACCGCTCCCTACCTCCAGGCCTGGCCGTCGGTGGATGTCGATGTTAAGCAGGCCTTCCAGTTCGGTGGCATCGGGGCACTCTTTGCTCATGAGATTGATGTCTTGGTAACGCCTGATCCGCTGCGGAAGAAACAGCTGCATTTTGAACCGGTCTTCGATTACGAACAAGTCCTCGTGGTCGGGCCTGGGCACCCTCTCAAAAAGGAGGATTGGGTGATCCCGCGGCAGCTTGGAGACGAAACCCTCTTTATCTATCCGGTTTCGCAGGATCGTCTCGATATTCACACCCATTTCCTGGCTCCCGCTGGAATGGCCGTGCGGCGACAGAAGGTGGTGGAGACGACGGATATGATGCTGCAAATGGTGGCTTGTGGGCGAGGCGTGGCGGCTCTGCCTCGCTGGCTGGTAGAGGAATTCTCCAACAAGTATCCCGTGCATGCGGTGCGTCTGGGCCAAAAAGGGGTCCAGAAGAAGATCTTCTTGGGCGTCCGCGAAGCCGATCTCACCGTTGACTACCTCAATGCCTTCCTCGAATTGGCGCGCCGTTACCATGAAGACCCGCCGAGAGATGCGGCGGGATAGACGGCGATTTTAGGGTGGGTTGGGCTCCGGGGTTGCGGGGTGCGGGAAAGTCGCCCAAGGTCGGAGGAGTATGGCGGAATCGGGAGGATATCAGGTTATTGCGCGGCGTTGGCGTCCGAAGGGTTTTGACGACCTTGTCGGGCAGGATCACATCGTACGCACACTGAAGAACGCGATCCAGACGGGACGCATTGCCCATGGGTATTTGTTCGTGGGGCCGCGGGGGACGGGAAAGACATCGACGGCGCGGGTGTTTGCCAAAGCCCTGAATGCCGAGGGCGGACCGCGGGTGGATCCGCCGGATGATTCGCCCACGAGTCAGGCCATCATGCAGGGGAACTGTCTCGACGTGATCGAAATTGACGGTGCCTCAAACAATTCGGTGGATCAGGTGCGTGACCTGCGCGAATCCTGCCAATATGCACCGGCGTACTGCACCTACAAGATCTACATCATCGACGAGGTGCACATGCTGTCGCCGGCCGCCTTCAATGCCTTGCTGAAGACGCTGGAAGAACCCCCGCCACACGTGAAGTTTTTCTTTGCGACCACAGAATCACAAAAGGTGCTGCCAACGATCGTCTCGCGCTGCCAACGCTTTGAATTTCGCCCGATCTCGGATGAATTGATCGTGGAACGGTTGGCCATGATCGCGGAATCCGAAGGGATTCAGGCAGACAAGGAAGCTCTCTTTGCCATCGCTCGGCTGGCCAACGGTGGGATGCGCGACGCCCAGAGCACGTTGGACCAGATGATCTCGTTCTGTGGTGAGTCCATCGGGGCAAAGGATGTCCTTGATGTTTACGGTCTGGCGAGTGCCGAGACGGTGGCTGACCTGGCGAAGAATATCGCGGCGGCGGACTACCCAAAGATTCTCACGGCGGTCGAAACCCTCGTGGGCGAAGGCCGGGACCTCTACCGAACCCTCGTGGATATCGAAGCCGTCGTGCGCGGAGCCCTTCTCCATGCCGTAGGCCAAGGGGGTTCGAGCGATCGACTGGGCAGCACCCTGCCCGTGGAATCTCTCATGCGAATGCTCGATGCCTTGCACGAAAGTGGCCCGGCGGTGCAGCGTGGTCTATCGGATAAGGTCAGCTTCGAGCTCGCGCTCCTCAAGGCTGTTGAGGCCAGCCGATCGCGCGCGATCGATACCGTCATTCGCCAACTCTCGGGCCTCGCGTCACAGCTCCCTGAAAAAAAAAAGCTCCCGAGCTGACGGTTCCGAGAGCTGAATTGCCCTCGGCGGGGGCTTCGAGTTCCGAGGAAATCACGGCAGAGGGAGCATGTCCCGCCGATCCTGTCGAGGAGACGCCTGCAGAGGCGCTGGTGTCCGCCTTCAGAGAAGGGCCGACAGCGGATGTTGAAATCGATGAAGCCACCCATCCCCTTGTTCCCGAGGTCGACCCGACGACGCAAGATCTGCGCGATCGTGACGACCTCGATGATGATCACGACCTCGACGAAGAGGCCTTGGCAGGGGACACCGTCGAACCCTGGATGCAGGAGGTCGATCTGGCGGCCTTGGCCCGTCAGGATCTCGGGCCCTCCAACATCAAGCGCGAAGTGATGGCCCTGGAGGCCGCCGTCCAGCGGGTCCCTCAGGAACTTCGCCAAGCCCTTGAAAATGACCTTCGCGTCACCTTCCGGGAAGTGCGCCCGTATCAGAAACCCTGAAAGGGTGGGTGGCTGTCAAGAGGACGTTTGAGGGGCGGTTGTCACAATGAAGCTTTTGTGTATTATGCTATAAGTTAAGGATTTAAGACATTATGAAAAACAAGACAACCCTTGAAAACGCCCCGGATCTCACACAGCGCCCGCCGCGCAGCGTGCGCTGCCGACTGGGCGGTTATGTGATCTTGCCCCGCGTCCTCGATAAGTGCCGGGCAACCCTTGCTGGCACCAGTGGAGATTACAATTACAACTGCCCTTTGGATCAGCAATTCTTCGACTTTACAGGCATTACCCCCGATGCCCTGAAGGAACAAGTGGCGTCGGGAATAGGCGATGGAGCACTCCTCACCTGGATTCAAGAATCCGCCTCCCATCGGCGCACGGCCTGGGAAATCGAGCAGTGGTCGGCTTATCAGGAGCAGCGGGGGCCTGAGTTTAATACCGAAGGTTTCCTCATCTTTCAGAAAACCGCGCAGGCACTCAGCCCCAAACGGAGCGATATCCGGTCCTGGGCTGATCTCCTGGATCTGGATGACCACTGCAGCTTCGGCGGCGTCGCCTGATAAAAAGATACGCGCCCGCTAGCGCGCATTTCAATCCCAGAAAAATCGCACGATAAGACGTTCCAAATAATTTATGATAAACGATATTCAATTGCTCTGATCGAAGGAGATCAGCACTTCTAAACCGAAGCGACTCCAAGGCAAAGCGGAGCACGCCGGGCCCGCGCCGCCGCATCAGCGCTCTCAAAGCGCTCCAGCGCCAGATCGA
>CAYOIB010000121.1:0-5425 GCA_964403935.1 uncultured Puniceicoccaceae bacterium
AAAATGAAGGGTGCGGCAAGTAGTGTGGAACAGAGGCGAATTCGACCAGACATCATTAGAATCGCTCGCCATTGGGCGAACATACGCATTCAGATTTGGGATCGCTGCCATTCGGGGCAAGTCTGGAAGCTTTGTTGGAGATGGAGGGCGATTGATATCTATCAACGAAACCCAAATGGCGTTTAGCACCGCAGTTGCTCCAGGAGTTCGTGGACTTCATACTTCCTGAGTTTCCGTCGCATGAAATCCAAGGCGGCATTCACCGCGCGTTCGCGCACGGCATCGCGTGTTCCTGAATGGTGGATCTTGTAGGACCACACGCCGATCGGGCTGTGGTAGCCGAGGTAGACGGTGCCCGCCGGTTCGCGTCCGCCTTCGGGACCGGCATATCCGGTGACACTGAGGGCGTAGTCCGCCTCGAAGGTCTCGGCGGCACCTGTGGCCATGGCGACGGCGCATTCCGGGCTCACGGCACCGTGCTGCTCGAGAAGATCACGGGGGATGCCCAAAAGGTTTTCCTTTGCCTCGTTACGGTAGCAGACCAGACCGCCGACAAATACTTTTGAAGCTCCACAGGCGTCGGCGAAGCGGGCGGCGAGCAGACCGGCGGTGCACGACTCGGCGACGGCGAGGCGCTTCCCGCCCTCGCGGAGGTGTCTCAGAATGATTTCGGAAAGGGCGATGTTTCCGAAGGTGGCGAAGGCAGGTCCGAGAGCCTCACGACAGCGGTTTCCCAGATCGTGAAGCTCTTTGGGGGAGAGCGATGCTTCGGTACGTGCGCCGAGGCGCACATCGACCATCCCATTGTGGGCGCAATAGGCCGTCTGGAGTCGGTCGGCGTATGGCTCAAAGAAAGGATCGAGGGTTGCCGCGACCTGGCTTTCGCCCATTCCGGCTGAGCGGATTTGGAGGAAAGGGATGCGTTCGTTGGCCCAGCCAAGGCCGATGAGGCGGGGGAGAACAGATTCCTCGAACATCGGTTGCAGCTCGGAGGGCGGGCCGGGCAGGATCAGGAGAAGGCCGTCCTCGTGTTCCAGCCATTGACCGGGAGCCGTGCCCCGGGGATTTGCAAGGGCTTCGGCACCTTCGATGATTCTGCATTGGCGCAGATTATTATCGGTGAGGTGGGCTCCGCGGCGCTGGAAGTGGGCACGGATGCTTTCTTCGGTGCCGGAATGATGGTGCAGGGGGCGGCCGAGCGCCTCAGCCAGGGCATCGACTGTGCGGTCGTCGGAGGTCGGGCCCAGCCCGCCGGTTGTGATGACGATGTCGGCCCGCTTCCGAGCGTCGAGGAAGGCTTCGCGAATGGCCGCGGGATCGTCCTGGATCTCCTGGGCACGCATCAGCTTGAGCCCGTATCGGCTCAGCCTTTGGCCGATGAAGGTGAGATGGGAGTTTGAGCAGAGGCCAAGGAGGAGCTCATCTCCGAGAAAGAGAAGTTCAACTGTCTTCGATCGTGTCACAGCAGAGATCACGCGTTATGGGTGGGTCGGCAGAAGCATTCTGAATACAGTCGGCTCAGCCGGAATATGTTTAGCGGAGACGACTTTCAGGAGTGGATGCATTGTGCCGGAGTTGCAAGCTGGCAGCGCAGTTTGAGGAGGTTTCACCAGTTGATTCCGCGGCAATATTCTTCACCCTGATCGTTTGATGGCCGGTCAAGATCTACATCACCTGAAGACGCGGGTGCGGCAGTTGCCGCCCGGGCCGGGCGTGTACCTGATGAAGGATCGGCTCGGGAGCGTGCTCTACGTCGGGAAGGCCAAGGACTTGCGAAAGCGTGTGGCCACGTATTTTCAGGATTCGCGGCGGAAGCGCATCGAGCAACCGAAAGTGAGCGCGATGTTGGGCCTGATTCACGACTTTGAATTCATCGAGGTAAAGAACGAGGGCGAGGCTTTGCTTTTGGAAGGCAAGCTGATCAAGGAGTGGAAGCCTCGCTACAATACGGATTTTACGGATGACAAGCGCTTCCTCATGGTGCGTGTCGACATCGAGAACCCGCTGCCGCGATTCCGTCTCGTGCGCTTTCGTCAGAGTGAGCGGTCCGTTTACTTCGGGCCTTTTGCCCACTCCGGCCTGCTGAGGCGAACGCTGGCAGAGATGCGGGTGCGGTTCGGGGTCCTTCTGAGCGATGGCACGCCCCTGCAGCAGCCGGATGGCACCTGGATTCTCTACGACGATGTTCGGGGGGAGATTTATGGGCACGAGAACCGGGTGACGGAGGCCGCCTATCGTGAGCGGGTGCGGGAGGCGTGCACCTTCCTGGAGGGAAAATCCCGGGAATGGCTGGAGGAGTTGCAGGCCGAAATGGAGCGTGCGGCGGCGGTCCGCGACTATGAGAAGGCGGCACAGCTTCGGGACATTTCCCTCGCTCTGAAGGGGACCCTCGATCGCACCCGAAAGTTCGCGCGGACCCCGAGGCGAAGAGACGACACGCTCCCGGTGTTGAAGGAACTGCGGGATCAACTTGCGATGAATGCGCTCCCCAGACACATCGAATGCTTTGATGTCTCCCACATTTCCGGGACCTTCTGCGTCGCTTCAATGGTGCGCTTTTCCGATGGACAGCCGGAGAAGGATAGCTACCGGCGGTATCGGATCCGAACCTTTATCGGGAATGATGACTATCGGGCGATGGAAGAAGTCGTGGGGCGTCGCTACCGGCGTTTGCATGATGAGGGGCGGGCTTTTCCCGACTTGATTGTGATCGACGGGGGCCGAGGTCAGGTGGGGGCGGCTCTCAAATCATTTCTGGCCCAAGGGCTGGAGCCACCGGTCCTCATCGGATTGGCCAAGCGGGAGGAATCGATTGTCTTCTGTGATGGACGAGAGCCCCTCCAGCTGCCGGCCAACAACCCCGCCCGAATGCTTCTGCAGCGGATCCGGGATGAAGCCCATCGCTTTGCCAACACCTACAATGCCGAGCTCCGGAGCCAGCGACTTAAGGAAACCATCCTCGACGACTTCAAGGGACTGGGTGCTGTGAGGCGATCCGCTCTCTTGAACCATTTTCGCACCTTGAAGCGGTTGGAGGCGGCCTCGGTTGAGGCGCTGCGCGAAGTCGAAGGGATCGGGCCGAAGCTTGCTCAGCAAATATATGAGTTCTTCCGGGCTCAAAAGTGAGGGGAGATTTTACCCTGATTTGGCAAGCTCCCTGAAGGATTGTCTTGATACCCGCCGGGAGGGGTCCATTCTCATCCTTGTGCATCCGCACGGATCCAATTTCGGATCTTCGAACCATGGAACAGGATATCGAAGTCGCGCCGGGGCAGACCATCATTGAGCAAGGTGAGGAGGGTTCCGGCTTTTTTGTTCTGAAGAAGGGCACCCTCGAAGTTTTCAAGGACGATGTCTTGCTGGCTGTACTCATGTACCCAGGGACAATTTTCGGGGAGATGGGTGACATTCTCGGTCGGGCGCGAACCTGCACCGTGAAAGCCAAGAATACAGCGGTGATCACCCATATTGAGGCGAGCACCCTGGAGGAGTTGGTCCAGATCCGCCCCGAAATCGCCGCCAAGATCATCCGGACACTCGCGAGCCGCCTCGATCGTACAACGCAGAAGCTTATTGATACAGCGCGGGATAACCCGCTGTGGTCCTCAAAATAGACCGGAAGCCTGAATCTCATGGGGCGGAATCTGCCCTCCCAGGTTGCGGAGATATCGAAGGTCCATGTAACATCTGAACCTCACGCCTGATGAAATTCTATTCGATCCTTCTTTTTGCCATGGTCCCTGCATTTTTATTTGGACGTTCCCACCCGCTTGAGGTCGGGGCGGAAGCACCCTTGGTCGAGGTCACCATAGATTCCGGGGACACACTCGATCTGAGGAGCGTTTTCGCTGAGAGCCCTGTCTTGATCTATTTCTACCCGCGTTCAGACACCCCCGGCTGCACCAGCCAGGCCTGTAACCTGCGGGATCACTTTGAAGACCTCCAGGATGCAGATGTCACCGTCCTTGGGGTGAGCACCGATAGCGTCGATCGGCAGGCGGCCTTCAAGGAAAAGTATAACCTGCCATTCGCTCTGGTGGCGGATACCGACCGCGAGCTGGGCAAAGCCTTTGGCGTTGGAGGCGGCATGATGGGTATGCACAGCCGCCAGAGCTTCTTGATCGTAGAAGGAAAAGTCGCCTGGCGCGACCTTTCGGCCACCCCCGCCACGCAAGCGGAGGATGCCCTCGCCGCCTTGCAGGCTGTCCGGCAACAGGCCCGCTCGCCCGTTGGCGAGTGATCCCCGTGGGCGGGGGATGGAGTGGCCGTACGCCGGGGAGCGGCTTCAGTTTGCGGCGTTGACCAGCTCCGGTGCGATCTCGCTGCTATCGTAGACATTCTGGACGTCCTCGAGATCATCCAGAGCATCCAGAAGGCGCATCACTTTTTGTGCTGTTTCCTTGTCCGCGATGGGGGTGAGAAGGGTGGGAATGTAGGCGAGTTCCGCATTGTCCGGCTCGATCTTCGCCTTCTCCAGAGCGGAGGACACGGTGTCGAAATCGCTTATGGCACAACGCACCTCGAAGTGGTCACCGTTGTTGATGATGTCTTCCGCCCCGGCTTCGAGGACCACCTCCATCAATTGTTCTTCAGTCGTCTTCTCGGCTGAGATCAGGAATTGCCCCAATCGATTGAAGCTGTGCTGGACGGAGCCCGGTCCGCCCAGATTTCCCCCGTGCTTGGTAAAGGTAGAGCGGACCTCGCCGGCGGCACGGTTCTTGTTATCGGTCGTGACCTCCACGATGATGCCCACGGCCCCGGGCCCATAACCTTCATAAGCGAGCTGAAAATACTCCACCCCCGGAAGCTCGCCGGTGCCCTTCTTGATCGCCCGCTCGATGTTGTCGGACGGCATGTTTGCACCCTTCGCCTTGTTCACGAAAAGGCGGAGGCGAGGATTGAAATTTATATCGCCGCCCCCTTCGCGGGCGGAGATGGTGATGTCTTTAGCGATCGCGCTGAAAATCTTTCCGCGCTTTGCATCGATGACGGCCTTGTGACGCTTGGTCGTGGCCCATTTACTGTGTCCGGCCATGTATGGTACTTCGGTAGAGGGTCTAGTGATGGATGAAACCTTAAAGGACGAGCTTCCCGAATTTCTTCTCTGGAATCAACTGGAAATCTTGGCGCCCGCCCGGAGGCGGAATCATTTTTCTCTTTTTCCTTGCGTCCTCCTCTCCGGGCACCTTGTGTTTTCAGCTTTTCTCATGATCAAGACGCGCAAATCCATTGCGAAGAAGTTCAAGGTAACCGGCACAGGCAAGGTGCTTCACCGTGCGCCAGGAAAACGACATTTCCTGCGCAACAAGACGGTGAAGCAGAAACGTCGGATGAGTCAGGACAAGCCCTGCTCACCCGGCGTCACCAAGTTTGTGAAGATCGGCTGCCCGAACCTCTTCTGAACCCTGACGCGACCTAACGCGCC
>CAYOIB010000122.1:0-5286 GCA_964403935.1 uncultured Puniceicoccaceae bacterium
GTCTGCTTGAGGCTATCCCCGAGGAGGGAGTTTATATTGTCGATGGTATCCATTTGGGCCTAACCTCGAAGGATGAATTGTTGATTGAGGCATTTCCCCTAGATCGCGGATGCTGGCAGATGTCCGACTGAAATCAAAGGCAATTTTTTACTTTAATGCCGCGTGCGAGACGGCCAAAGGGTGAAGCACCTTACGGGAGGAGTTGCGTTTTTTCGATAGGGCAAGTGCACCTTGCAGGGACCTCGGAGATGATGCCGATTCGTCAGATTCAGCGCTGAGTGGATTCAAGTGGGTTTGGGTGGTTCGTTTGCGGAATCGGTTGCCGGGGCTTGAATTCAATGAAGAAAAAAGCCGCGCTGCGGTGTGACCTTGTTGGGTCGACCACAGCGCGGCTAAAGGGAAAAAGCTCTTCGAGCTTCTGGTTACTTAGAGCTCATGAAGGGGTGTCCAATGCCCGCTGTCTTCCGAAGTGAAGACATAGATGTAGGGGTAGACGGCTTGGGCGGTCCAACACCAGCCATTGATGTTATAATCATAGAAGTAGAAGCCGTCTTCTTCGGAGGCTCCATCGGCCCAGATATAAATCCAGCTATCGATGCTCCAGAAATAGACGTAGGGAAATTGCTGGTCGTAGAAGAAGCCCAATGGATTCCATTTGATGCCATTACCGTAGTCTGCTGTGTCGGGAGGGGTAAAGATGGAAGGCGGTGGATCATCTGCTGAAGAGGTCTGTGTGATTTGAAGCATTTGGTCGGCGACAAGGAGGTAACCTGTGTGGGTGTCGCCCCGGTTGAACGCGACCGTGAAGGAAAGCTCGGCCTCACCGGTGATGATGGTGTTTTCGATATCCTCCGGAAGGGTGATAAAGGGGCGGCGGGCGATTCCAATGGGCGAGACGGTGCTCAAGGAGCGGGTGGTCCAGCGGGCCTCCGGGTCGCTCGGGGTGACTCGTACGGAAAACTCCTGTGTGGTCGCGGTGGCTCCCCGGGAAGGCACTTGCCAATGCGTTTGGCTGAATTCGAAGGTCGGGTATTCAAACGGTCCCGCAGCATCTCCATACAGCGTTACAATGCTCCGGGCAGGGACGGTATAGGTCGCTTCGCCAGATCCTGAAACCGAGATGCTGCCTTCATCGTGCAGGTGGTATTGGGGGTCGTCGGAGGTGCGGATCACATTCAGGCTGGAGACACCTGGATTATCGAGAAACTTCAGATTTACTTCGATCGGGGCCTCCGAGAGGTTGAGCATAACGGAGGTAACGGTCTTGTTTTCTTCGTGGACGAAGGCGCTCACGTGCAGGAGCTCGTCGGACACATCCGAAGAATGGATACGGCGGGCCCCTGGACGAACGTAGGCGCTGAAGTGTTGGAAGACCCGTGACTTGTTCTGTGGCTGCATTTCGTCGAACAATTCTTCGACGTGGAGCCTGCCCTCGTGGTTGGCGAGCCAGTAAACATAGGCGGCGGCGTTTCCATGGACGAAGGAGTGATGCATGCTCAATGCGACCCCGTCGAGAGCCCCTTCCCAAGAGTGGGGGTGTCCGGAAGTTTCAGTCATCCACCAGCGATGCTGGTAGGGCTCGACCACGTGACGACGATGGATTTCAAGCTGGGCGAAGGTCGCGGTGTCGGGATTTATGCCGTCGGTGTAACCGTGGGTCGCAGTGACCCGGAAGTATTTCCGGGTGAGCGGGTCTGCGTAGATAGGACTGAGGAAGTCACGGGTTTGGTCGGAGCGTGTGGACATGTGATCCGGGCCGTGCAAAATGATATCGATGTCTCGCTCTTCAAGGATCTCAGAGAGCTTTCGGGTGACCCGATAATACTGCTCCGGCGTCCACACAGCCGAGGGGTAGAACTGATCGAAGAGCAACTCATTCTGGATACTGAGCGAATAGAGCGGTGCGTTGTAGTGATCGCGCATCAGTTCGATGACAGCGGCGAGGAAGTAAGCGTAATGATCCTCGCGGTCTTCGCGGAGGCGATTGGGCAGGGCAGTGGTGCCGTTTACGTCGTTGTTGACCTTCATCCAGGCTGGCGGCGACCAGAAGCAACCGATGAGGCGAAGGTCTGGGTGCCGGGTTTTGAGGCCCACCGGGATCTCCAACCAGTAATCGAGACCGTCCAGATCGAACATCTCCCAGGTGATGTCCTCGGGAGCGAGGGATTCGTCGGGGGCTGGCATGGCCGCGTAGGGGAGAAATACGCGGTACATGGAAGCCCCAAATTCCTCGACGTAATAATCCTGGTGCTCCGGCATGCGCATATAGACATCTTCGTAGCGCGTGCTCGAACCAATGCCTTCGATCTCCTGGTAGCGGACGGTGTAGTCCAGGGTTACATCAACCCCATGCACAGGGAGAGCCATGAACAGGGTTGAAAAGGTGAGGCCCGCCGCGAACAGGGAACGCGGGATGGATCGGGAAAGACGTTTCATAGGTAACATGTATTCAGGGTTGATTTACACTGCGGAAAATCAGTATCGCAGGTGGACGAAATGTAAGTCGTTCACCCAAGCGCTTGCAAGTCGTTAGTAAAGAGCCAGCGCGTATCATGAACGCGGAAAAACCAGAGCCTGTCGCTCCTGCCTGGGGGGGGCATGGAGCGAGGTGTACGGCTGCTTCGGAGCTTGGCGGAGATGTCCTGGGTCCCAGTCCGTCCGGAAGATTCAGTCCAAGGCGTGGATCAGCTTGGATTGGAGGCCCGTGTGGCGTTCGGTGCCTGATTGGTTTCGGACGGCCATGCCATAGGCGGCGAGCTCACCCACGAGAATGACGCGCTCTCTGGCGCGGGTGATGGCAGTATAAAGGAGATTCCGTTGCAGGAGCATGAAGTGGGCGCGCACGAGGGGGAGGACGACAATGGGGAACTCGCTGCCTTGAGCTTTATGCACCGTGATGGCGTAGGCGGCGATCAATTCACCGAGCTCACCCCGGCTGTAGGTGATGCGTTCGGTGTCGAAAGCAACGACGACATCCCCAGTCTCACGGTCAACGGCAACGATGCGGCCGAGGTCACCGTTGAAGACGCCCTTGTCGTAATTATTTCGATTTTGCAGAACGCGATCGCCGACGCGGAAACCCTGGGCACCGGCTTCACCGCTTCCGGTGGATGCGCCCTTCGGGTTGAGGGCTTCCTGAAGAACCTTGTTGAGGTTACGGATCCCGACGGTTCCGCGATGCATCGGAGCGAGGACCTGGATCTCGCTTGAATGCCCAAGAAGACGGGGCAGAACCTCGGCACAGAGCTGCTGGACGGCATCGACACAGGCTTCCGGCGAGGGCGTCACGAGAATCTGGATGTCCCGTTGTGGATCGATTTGGTCGAGGGTGCGAGCCATCGGAGGTGGGTCTTGGCTGCCGGCGAGGATGCGATGAGCGACGGTGACGATGCTGCTGTCTTCATCCTGCCGAAAGATTCGCTGGAGGGAAGTGACGGCGAATTCGTCACTTGCGATCAGGTCGTGGAGGACATTTCCGGCGGCGACGCTTGGAAGCTGGTGGGCATCGCCGACGAAGATCAGGTGCGCCCCGGTGGGAATGCTGCGAAGAAAGGCCGCGGCCATGCGCGTATCAAGCATGCTCGCTTCGTCGATGATGAAAAAGTCACCCTTGAGTGGATTGGCGGCGTCGTGGGTGAAACCGCCCGCAGTCGGATCGAACTTCAGAAGACGGTGCAGGGTGGAGGCGGAGTGGCGGCAACTCTCTGACATCCGTTGCGCGGCCCGCCCGGTGGGAGCGGTCAGAACCACCCGCGCCTTCTTTGCTCTGAGGATGGAAACAATCGCCCGCAGAATGGTGGTCTTACCCGTGCCGGGCCCACCGGTGAGGATCGAAACCTGTTTCTCGAGTCCCCGGCGAACGGCCTCGCCTTGTTCGGAGGCGAAGTTGAACCCAGCTTGCTGTTGGGCCCAGGCGACGGCCGCCTCGATCTTGATCGGAGGCAGCCGCGAGCGACTGTGAAGGAGGCGATACAGGTGCTCCGCGATGGTGAGCTCGGCCCGTGCGCTTGAAGGAAGCTGGTAGATGCCGGGCTCGGCTTCAACGAGGACATTGGCGTCGATCAAGGGTGGGATTCGCTCGGCGACCCGAGCGACGTCGCAATTCAGGAGGGTGGCGGCATCGGCCAGGACCGCTTCGCGTTCAAAGGCGGTGTGCCCGTCATCCTCAAGGGTCTTGAGGGTGTGGACGAGACCGGCATCAATGCGTTCGGGCGAGTCATTGGCAAAGCCCAGGTTCAGGGCAATGCGATCCGCTGTCTTGAAGCCGATCCCGTCGACGGTGCGGGCGACCTCGTAGGGGTGATTTCGGAGCATGGTCTGAGCGCCGGCACCGTAGCGATCGATCAGCCGCTTCGAAAGGGAAGCGGAGACCCCGTAGGTTTGCAGGAAGACCATCACCTCGCGCTGGGCCCGCTGGGCGTCCCAAGCCTTCTTGATCTCGGCGGCGCGCTTGGGACCAATCCCTTCGACCTCGCGGATGCGGCCTGAGTCCTCATCGATGATGCGCAGGGTATCGGCACCGAAGCGGTCGACAATTTTCTCAGCGTAGGTTTTGCCGATGCCGGGAACAAGGCCGCTGCCGAGGTACTTCCGAATGCCGTAAACGCTGGAAGGCAGCATGGAGCGAAACTGCGTGATTTTGAACTGCCGCCCATACTCGCGGTGGTTCACTGAATACCCCTCCATTTCGAGGGTTTCACCGCATTGCACGTTTGGAAGCGTGCCTAGAACGCTGACCAGCTCGCGGCCTTTCTCGGGGCGAAGCTCGCCGATGCAGTAGTGGGATTCCTCGTTATAATAAACGATGCGTTCGAGGACGCCCCGCAGTCGCGACCTTTCAGAGGATTGAGAGTCACCGCTCATTAGTGGCCGGAACGGTAGGACCATCCCGTCGATGAACCGCCCCTTCGTCCTTCGGCAAATCGTAGCCGAAGACACCCTTGGCGAGCGCACCCATGCTGGGGAAAGTGGCGTGGGCCGGTGTCTCGCGGAGCTCTTCGAGGCTGTGCGAACCGGTGGCAACGCCATAGCCGATCATGCCGACGGCTTCGGCCGCGGCAATATCGTAAGGACTGTCTCCGATGAGGCAGGTTTCTTCTGCGCCTGTGCCCAGGCGATCGAGGGCGGCTTGGGAAAACTCCGGCTCGGGCTTGCGGTAGAGCGTATCGAGGGTGCCCATGATGAATTCCAAGTGGGTATCGAGCCCGATCAACTGAAGGATCTGTCTTGAGTGCTCGCCTTCTTTGTTGGTGAGAACAGCCGTTCGGATGCCGTCGGCATGAAGCC
>CAYOIB010000123.1:0-4959 GCA_964403935.1 uncultured Puniceicoccaceae bacterium
GTTCTTCCGATGGTGGCTCCTGGCGGGGCCAATCGAAACATGATTCGCACCCGCCCGCCGCTCGCAACCGCGTAAGCGGACGTGTGACATGCCGCATCCCGATGTAGACGGCCTGGGGATGAAAGGAATCTGAATGGTGACCTTCATCTCCGGGCCCGCGCGGCATCGGCGACGGGGGGCCATTATCCTACGGATTCGGTCGACCCTTGCGAATGGACTCGAAGAGGAGATGGGGCGGCCCGCTCTTGTGAAGGAGGTCGGAGGCACCGGCATCTTTCATGAGACTCAGAAACTCACTCCGTTCATACATCGAGAGTCCGATAATGTGGATTTCCGGATAGGCGCTGTGGATTCGGCGGGTCGCTTCGACCCCTCCCATGCCGGGCATGGAAAGGTCCATGACAATGACATCGGGCTGATGCTTCCTAACGGCCTCGATGGCTTCGAGGCCACTTCCAGCTTCACCAATGATCTCAATATCAGGTTCTTCCCCGAGGAGCCGGATGAGGCCGCTGCGCATGATTTGATGGTCGTCGACCCCGAGAACCGAAAAAATCCCCTCCGCTGAGGTTGACGTTTGTTGGGCGGGGCGTTGGTCCCGCAGGTCTGCAGAGCCGTTTGATTCGGGGGATGGGGTGCGGGAGCGAGCGGAACGCTCTTCGAAGTCGCTTGGGATGCAGAGGGTAAAGTGGCTACCGCGTCCGGGGGTGCTATCAATGAGCATCGTTCCATGCATCAGGTTAAGCTTCTCGTGAAAGCCCATCAATCCCAGACCAGTCGACGTCGGAGAGGAGGCAAGGGAGGCGGGATCAAATCCACGCCCGTGGTCGATCACTTCGATGCAGATGTCATCGTCGGTCTTTGAAAGTCGCATTTCTGCCTGATCCACCCCTGCGTGCTTTACAATATTGAGCAGGAGCTCTCGAACGACCTGAAAGAGGAAGACCTTCAGTATTTCAGAGATCTCCGAAATGTCCTCTTCGTTGTGGAAGTCCACCTTCAGCCCCTGTCTCTCTCGGACCTCCTGAACCAGCCAGGCCAGTGCTGGGCCGAGACTTCGTTGATGGAGAATAGGCGGGCTCAGGTCGTAGGAAAGTGATCGAGACGCCTCTGTTCGGATTTGAAGCCTTGGCTCCTGATTCCTGGATTCTTGCAACGAAAAGGGCTGTCCAGCCTTAGCCGGACAGCCCTGTCGGACTGCAAAAAAACTGTGGACCTGTGTGGCTCAGGCCTTCAGGCGACGGCGCACGACGAGGAGGAGGCCGAAGGTGCCGACGAGGAGGGCATAGGTCGAAGGCTCAGGGATCGCGGTGACGGCCTCAAAGGTGGTGCCGATGTAGATTTCATCGAGGTGGCCGGTGTAGCCGCCGCCGCCGCGGGCGAAGATCCCGTTGTAGGTGGTGACAGCACTCCAGCCGCTCAATTCAACGATGGAGGAATCGGGCGCGCCAAGCCCGCCCAGGCCGGTGGTCAGATCAGGATCGACCCAGATGCTGACCTGGTTGTCGGTCCGTTCCTCGCCAAAGGAGATCTGCCCAAGCACACGATAGGTAACGCCCGGGTTAACCTGAATGGAGGTGATGTCGTTATTTGCAGCGATACTTGAGGTTATCTGTGGGCGAAGTTGATTTCCAGCGATATTGAATCCGTAACCGGCGTTGTCGCCATTTCCGATGGCAAAGAACTTGAAGTCGGAAGCACTGGCGGTCTGCTGAACGAGAACGGAAAACCAGACTTGGTCACCGGCATCGGTCAGCCCCGTGGTGTCATACGCGCGAAGGGGATCCACGCCCGAGTTGATATTGCCTCCGGACTTGTGCCAGGAACCGCCAATGGCGTCCCCGGGCGAAACGTCTCCTGAAGCATAGTTGAGGCCGGCGCCAACGACGGGCTGAGGGCCGCTGTAGTTCCAGCCTTCGCTCCAGCCGGTGCCCCCGTTTTGCGTGCCCAAGGCCTGGCCTTGGGTGTAGTCGAAGGCTTCATAAACCAGGAGGGTCGCCGAAGCGGTTGTGAAGGTAAGGAGCGAGGCCGCAGCGAAGGCCGTTAGGGATAAGGATCTTTTTATCATGGATCTTTCAGGTATTGGGTTGTGAACAGTGAGGTGCCCCCGTCGGAAAGAACACCGAGTCCCCTCTGGGCGACGTGGACATCCGAGAATAGTGCAAGGTCGCGCTTGCCAAACAATGCTCTTGATGGTGTAACGGTTCACCTTGGCGGATGATGACCCTATGCCTGTGAAATTGCGTGATGTGGCAAAAGCTGCCGGTCTCTCGACGGCGGCCGTTTCCTATGCCCTTCGGGGGAGCCCCAAGGTATCGCCGGCGACGCGAGAGCGTGTCCGGGCACTGGCCGCGAGAATGGGTTATGTTCCGGACACGGCGGCCATCCGGATGGGCTCGGCGCGCCAGTTGCCGGTGTCGGAGCGGGGTATGGGGATGGCGATGATCGAGGACGACAGCCAAGTGAATCGACCACCGGATCACAATTTGATGCGCCAGGCTTCAGCTCGGGCCGCGGCGATGGGATATGCGCCGTCCATCCTTCTCCTGAGTGATTATCCCACACCGCAAGCGCTCGAGCGTGTGCTCAGCGCCCGCCGCATAGAGGCCGTTTTGCTCGGCCCGCTTTTTCGTCGATGGCTGGCGATCGAGATGGATTGGTCGCCTTACAGCGTGGTGGCCTGCCGTCCGGGCTATTGGCTTCCACCGGTGGATGCGGTTATGCCCGACACCTGCAGGGTGATCGCCCAGTCCATTTGCACGGCGGCGGCCCGGGGGTATGAGCGCATCGGTATCGTCTATCATCCCGAGCCGGTGGATCCGGTGGATTCGGAGGATATTCTCAGTGGGTTTCTCCTTGGGCGGCAGGCGGTGGCAGATCGGGCTCAAGTGAGTTTTCGACGAATCGGGGATCCCGCTGCCCTTGATGCGTGGGTGCGGGCGGAGCGCCTTGATGCCGTGCTTTGTCAAACGGCGACGTTCTGCTGGATGCTGCGGGATCTCGGGTACCGGATCGCGAAGGATATCGGAACCTCGGTGATCATTCATCACAGTAAAGTGGAAAGCACCACCGACGAATGGGCCGGCTTCGACAACGAAGTGTCGACGCTGGCCAGCCGGGCCTGCCAGCTTCTCGATTCGAAGGTGCGGCAGTTCATTCGCGGCACGGCAGAAAGGCCCGCTCGTCTTCTCATCTCGGCCCAGTGGATCGAGGGGGCGAGTCTGCCCGAGAAGGCGAAGGCGAAGGTGAAAGTGGGTGCATCGGGGTTGAGTTGATGAAGGGGCGGCCAAAGGCTGTTGGGAGGCTGGGCGCACGGGTTTTATTTACACATATAAGCCGCCCTTTCAGGGATCGTGCTTGGCAGGCAAACTCGATTCAGGCAGGGTGTCGGATGCGTGAGGGAGCGGGACGAACATCAGGTTGCAGAATTGCCAGGGGAGTATGGACCGGTCTCTATTTCTGAGCTTCTGGTGCAGAAGCTGTGGTTGCGGGGTGATTTCCGAAAAGAGGAGCTGCAGACCCGTTCGGGTGAGGCGATCCGGATTCTTCATCCGGGGACGTGGAACCGGCTGGGGGGGCCGGATTTCAAGGGCGCGGAGCTGGAGATTGGGGGCGTGCGCCATTTTGGCGATATCGAGATGCACTTCTACCAGCGCGACTGGAAGCTGCACGGGCACCATGAGAATCCGGCCTTTGACGGGGTCGTTCTCCATGTTCTGGTCTTTGAGCCGTCATCGGGTTCGGCAGCGGTTCTGACCTCGGCCGGGCGTCGTCTGGCTGAATGCGTCTTGGCACCCTTGATGTCAATGGATCTGGAGTCGTATGCGGAGCACGACGCCCTGCGGCAGTTGGATGAACGCGATCTGTTGGAGCTGGCGGCACCTCTTCTGGAATTGGATTTGGCGGATCGGCGGGCACGCTTGCGAGAGGAGGCGATGCAGCGGTGGGCGGCCAAGGTTGCCTTCGTCGGCGCGCGGGTGGACGCAGCGGGTTGGGCCGAGGCCTGCCATCAACTGGCGCTGGTGACCTTGGGCTATGCCCGGAACCGGTCGGGGATGCACGCCCTGGCGCATCGCATCTCTCTGGAGGCTTGGTTGCACTCGCCCCCGGACCCCGAGAAGCTGGCGGCGGAGGACGCCTTCGAGTGGGTGCGGAGTGGGCTTCGCCCGGCGAATCAGCCACGCACCCGCCTGCGCCAATACGCGACATGGGTGGCGCAGGTGGGAAACTGGCCCGATCGACTGGAGCAACTGGCGGGGGCTTTTGAGCTCGAGGGCTCGCTGGAAGAAACGACGGCGGCCTATCGACGGCGGGTGCGAGCCTCTGTCGTCCGGAAGCGCTTGGCCAGCGAAGTTGCCGGTGGGGCCGTTGTCGGGACGCGCTTTGATACGCTCCTGGCCGATGTCTTGATGCCGCTTTGTGCGTGTCGGACAGATCCGGAGCGATGGGCGGCGGCGTGGTACCACTGGTTTGCCGGTGATATGCCGGATGCGCTGAACGCCTTCTTGCGGGTGGCGGGCTTGCATCGGAATCCGCGCCAATGGCCCGTGAGCAACGGCTCGTACCAGGGCGTTCTGCGCTGGCTGGTGTCGAGGTGAGGCCGTGCAGGCGTGTTGGCCGGTGGTGCCAAGGGACAACGATCCCGCAAAGGCTCTTGTCGAGTCCCGACCGAACCAGCCCTGATTGTGCTCAATCGTGGTCCCGGAAGCCTCGACGATCCTCTTCGCGGCAGTCGTTCATGACACGGAGGGAGACCTCGCGGAGGTCGAAGAGGCGAATCCTGGATTCCAAGCGAAACTCACTGGCATGATCTGCATGTTCAACGAGTTCCTCGCTTGAACGCATGGCCTCGTTGAGGGCGCGCAGGGTGAGCTTCAGGTGGACCACGCTCAGCATGTAGTCGCCCATATCGAGGGACTGCAGGGCCAGAAGCATGTTCCGTTCAACTTCGGAGAGGGA
>CAYOIB010000124.1:0-4817 GCA_964403935.1 uncultured Puniceicoccaceae bacterium
CCCAGATAAACCATTCGTCATCCCAGGTCACTTTCTGGATCCGCTCATCCAATACGCGCAGCTGCCCGCGCGCCCACTCCGCTTCTTCCGTGTGGCCGCGCGCTTCACTGATCTCCATGTAGGTAACCAGCCCGAGGCGCAGCTGGAAGGTGACAAAGACACTTTCGCCGTGGTGACCGAGCTTGAGACAATCGTTCCAGTCTGCCAACAAGCCACAGGGCAACCCGTTCCGCCCCGTGCGGGCAAGGTTGAACTCCAGCGCGCGGCGGAGGTGCCCGAGGACTGTTGCCTCGCCATGGTCGGCAAATGGAACCACCTCATCGTAGAAGGTATCTTCACCGGTTTCGGCCACATATACCGGAATGGTATTGAAGAACCACAAGCAATCGTCGGAGCGGTAGTGGCTCTCCGGTGTGGGCGGCATTTGCCCCGGTCGGTGGGACCACGGCCGGATCTCCGGTTGCGCGCCGCCGCTTGCATCCTGCCCGGAAAGCATCAGGAGAAGGCGCTCGCGGGAGACATCGGGAAGCAACGGAACAACCCCCAGAATATCCTGCACGGTGTCGCGGAAACCAAAGCCATCACGGTGCTCGCCGGTGTAGACGAGGCTGCACGAGCGCGACCATTCAAAGGTCAGGAGGGCACCATAGGCATTCCAGACATTGATCATGTGATCAAAATCTGGATCTGGTGTTTTCACCTGCAGACGATCCAGCATGCGGTGCCAATATGCCTTAAGCTTTTCCAGCTCCTGCGCCGCTCGTTCCACCGTGCCAAAGGTCTGGCGTGTCTTCTTTCCGATCGTCTCGCCTCGCCCGATGCCCAGAAGAACCAGGACATCCGTGCTTTCGCCAGGGGCGAGGACAATGTCGCTCTGCATCGCGCCACACAGATTGTCGGAGAAGCCCTCGGAATTTCCGCAGGCACCCCGCTGAAGCACCTCAGGCTTATCATAGCCATTATAGGGTCCGGTGAAGGCTTCACGTTCCAGGTCATAGCCTTTCAGTTCTCCACCCACTTGGGTCATCCACCAGTGGCGGGACTGATCCCGGTTGGCGAAATTGCCCTCATCCTCGGGCAGACGCCCACAGCTCGACGCGTGAATGAGGCCATCATCAAACCGTGCTTCCGCGATATACATTGTGTACTGCAGGTTGAGCAGGTCGTTGATCAGGTTCCATTCGGAGGTGAATTCAGCGAAAGAAAATATACTGAGTCGGCGCGGCGTCGTGCCGGTATTCTCCACCCGAAGCCACCAATACTCAAAGCTCTGTTCAAGAGGCACAAAGTAGGTCGCGACCGTTCGAATGTCCCGATACTCACTCGTGATCTCCGCATAGGAGGTCCCCATGCGACACGTCGTGGCATATTGATCGAGCGGCTTTGCCACCGGTTGCCAAGCCGCACTCCAGAAGTCGCCATCCGCCTGATCCCGGATGTAGAACAAACGCCCGGGCTGATCCATCGGCACCGAGTTGTAACGGTGGCGCAGGAACCGCCCTTCGGCCGGTGAACGGGTGAAGGAATAGCCTCCCGCCTGATTTGTTATGATCCCTCCATAGGTCCGTGAACCAAGATAATTGCTCCAGGAACGTGGCGTATTCGGACGCGTGATTACATACTCGCGCGCGGCATCATCAAAGTGACCATACTTCATCATGTGTATCAGAATTTGGAAATTCGACTGAAGAGGACACTTAGGCTATGGCGATTCATTCTGACAAGTGGGAAATCCGGAACGCGGCGGTTGATCTCCTTCAGGAACACGCAATAGTCGAATCGTGTCTTATTATAACGAGCCCTACCGAGCGCGCAGCGAAAACTTCCCGCCCGTTATCCTGAATCTCCTGATTGCGAATGGCATGTTGTTCGCCCTTCAGCTGCTTTTCAGTCAGCCAGGGAGACTGGGGCTCATGGAACGCTGGTTGGCGCTCTGGCCCATTGGCGATTACAATGGGGCTGCCTTCTACCCCTGGCAGCTGATCACCTATGGGTTTCTCCACAGCCCCGCCTTCCTCGGACACATCCTGATCAACATGCTCGTGCTTTGGATGTTCGGCCGGGAAATCGAGACCTGGTGGGGCGGGCGCCGGTTCGCCATCTACTACCTGACATGCGTCTTCGGGGCCGGCCTCCTCCAGCTGGCAATCGCCTCTGCCTCCTTCGCACAAGGCGGCCCACCCACCCCAACGCTCGGGGCCAGCGGCGGAACCTTTGGCCTTCTCCTCGCCTTCGGTTGGATGTTCCCACACCGCCGAATCCTCCTCCTCATTCCACCGATCCCCATCAAGGCCCGCACCCTCGTCATTGCCCTCGGAGCCATCGAACTCCTTCAGGGAATGACCCGCAGCCACACAGGCGTCGCCCACTGGGCTCACCTCGGGGGCATGCTTTTTGGACTGGTTTTGATTTTGTATTGGCGAGGGCACCTGCCTCTGAAACCCAAGAGAATCTTTCGCTGGTAGACACAGCACACAAATAGAAGATTTCAGCATCGCTCATGCCCGGATTGAACCTCCCTCACAACGCCACCCCACCGCCCTGGGCGGGATGGACGCCGTTCACACCGTCAGCGTCGATTGGCCCGCGCGTCGCCCGGGCTGGAGCGCCAGCTCGCCAGAATGGCTTCTTTGCCTTCAATCGGAATAGATCTCATAGCTTTGCGTGGTTGTCGTGGAGCCCTCTGGAGTGGAGACTGAAAGATCCCCTCTTGCGACGGATTGTCCCCCGGCAGCCAGACACCTCCGTGACCGAGTGCGAAACCCGTCGGCAAAGAGGATCGACTTGTCGGCCTTGCCGTCTCCATCGGTGTCCTTGAGGATGAAGAGCTTGTCATCGGGCCTCTCGCCCGGCTTGAGCTGGGCGTAGGCGAGCGGGCAGAGGACCCACAGACGACCGCGATGATCCCGCTGGATCGCGACGGGATTGGCGATGCCGAGGGTTTCGTCAGCAAAAAGAGTGACCTCGAAGTCCGGATGCACCACAAAGCTGGCCAGTTCCATCGTCGGCGACGGATCGGATGTGGGAGGCTTTGTCAGGGCTTTTTCATTTCGCAGCCTCTCCGGCGTAACGGTGAATATCGTTTTCGGCTTCCGCGATCAGTCCGGGGAGGACATTTTCGGACACCGGTGAGATCACTCTATCGCCGGGAGCCACTGCACCGCATCGAGGATGACATACCCGTCGGTGTCGATGTTGCTCACCTTCACGGAAGCCTTTCCGACGGGAAAATCAAAGGTGCCGAGCGTCTCAAAAAGACCGTCCGAGGGAGCTTTTTTCTGATTCACGAGGAACGTCTCGACGCCGCCCCCGTGGGTCACCTCCACCGGCACATTGGAGGCGCGATTGTTGTTCGGTGGATAGGCGAGACGCACGAGGTAACGTCCGGCTTTTTCAATTTTGGTTTCGAAAAGCGCCGAAGCCCTGCCTTTGTTTGCATTGCCGTCGTGATGATACCCAAAGCCGATAAAGGCATCTGCGGAACCGCTTTCCGTCCAGCTCCCGGTGCGAACGGCCTGCTCGTCATCGACAATAATCCCGGGGAGCTTGTGCGCCGCAGTCCCGCGACCATCCACGAGGGGGGCGTCGTATTCGAGGATCTGCCCTTCGGCGAGGAGTGTCTCGCGCAGCTTCGCGTAGTCGACATCCTGCACCGCGATCCCTTCGTCGAGCGCCATCACCGCCGCCGCCGCCGCGCTGTGGGCGAGGATCATGAAGACGGGTTCCATCCGGATCGAACCGAAGGCGATGTGGGAACTCGAAACGCAGATGGGCACCATGAGGTTGGTGCATTGTTCTTTTTTCGGCACGAGCGAGCCGTAGGCGATCTCGTAGGGCCCAGGGGTGTTCACGCCGATGTCACCCTCGTTCTGTACATACCCCTCCGGGGTGATGTAGCGTTGGGTGTTGTGTGAGTCGATGGTGTAGGATCCCATGCCGACGGACTGGGGGGTGGGTTTCTTTTTGCGGAGCTCGTTCTCGGTCATGACAAAATTCCCTGCCATGCGGCGGGCTTCGCGGATGTAGAGCTGGTGCGGCCAGTTGCCATTGTCGGTGAATTCGTCCTTCGGCAGCCCCCAGCGCCGCATTTCCTTTTGCACCTCTTCGGGAACTCGGGGATCGTTGGCGATAAAATAAAGCCAGCCTTTCTGGTAGGTCTCGTGCTCTTTGATGATCTCACGCCGGAGTGCGTAGTCCGCCTCGGGATAGTCGTAGTTGTAACCGATGTTGTCGGTGCTGAAGGGACCGTGGTTGTTGGTATCGGTTTTGTGGTTCGGCAGGGGATCGAATTTCTCGAAAGTCTCGCGCCAGCCCGCCTCGAAGATACGGAGGAGGAGTTCATACTGCCCGGGGTCATATTCTTCGGGTTTGGGAAAAGGGATACGGTTTTCCGGATGATCGGTCAGGCACATGCGGAAGCAGTAGGCCTGGACACGGTGATCGCCTTCGCCTTTCACGCCCGGATCTTCCACGCTGATGCGGGGGAGCACTCCGCTCGTCGGATCGCCGGGGATGACGTAGGGGCTGATCGGCTTGTCCACCGCACCGAAGTGATGGCGGTGGTGAAGCACTCCGGTCTGGACCCCGTTCCACTCTTCCCCGTAGACCGAATTGGCCTCGCGCCCGACATGGTAGTCGATCCCGGCAGCGGCGATGAGGTCGCCCTCTTAGGTAGCGTCGAAGAAAATTTTCCCGGCGTAGGTTTTTCCGCTCAGGGTCGTGATCGTCCGGATGGCACCGTCCCTGACAACCACTCCTTTTTCCCGCTTCAAGGAGATTCTCGACGACATATCCGGCATGTTGCGCAAGGGCGGGCT
>CAYOIB010000125.1:0-4815 GCA_964403935.1 uncultured Puniceicoccaceae bacterium
GCCCCAATCGTTGTCGTGAAGCCTCCTGCATACAGGAGAATGAACATCACGGTGAAAGTGAGGAACGAAAACGCCGCAAGATTGGCGTTGTGGACAGGCGTCCGTATCTTCGCTGATGGAGGAGTCATTCCGTTGCATTTCGCTCCTACTCCGATAGAGCACAGACTTATGCTTGAAGCGCGTCATGAGTAAGGTAATCTCCACACATCAATGACAATATCAGACCACGACATTGTCCCGATTAGCAGGGCTGCTGATCCGAACCGCCGCAGCGATTAATTCTCTTTATGCTTTCATCTTTTATTCATTGGTTACCCCGCAGCTTAAGACTTCATGCTTTTCGTCGGATGATCATGAGCTTCATCGGGCTGGCCTTGCTGCCGGTCCTCACTCACGGTGAGATTATCTCTGCCGTCATTGAATCGGTTGAGCCCGAAAACGGGAGGATACAGCTCCGCATTGATGGGCGCGAGGGCAGCTTCCCGGCTCAAGCCGGCCCCGGCGACATCCTGATTGCGCGGGAAGGCAAAAGAATCCGCGCAGAGCTCGTCACCCTCGGCGGGCAACCTCATCTGCAGAATGTCTGGCCGGACGATACCCAGGCCTTTGGGACGATCCAGAACCTCGGAAGGCAGCTGAACCGCGAAACGCTGGAGCGCGGGCGCCGTGCCTTCCGTGGGATCGACGAACGGTGGCCACGCTTCGCCCTCTTCGATCAGCACGGCGACCTCTTCCTCAGCGAGGGGCTCCGCGGAAATTTCGTTTTGATCAATTTCATCTTCACGCGGTGCACGGTGCAGACGATGTGTCCGGCCGCCACCCTCCGGATGATGGAAGCCCAGCAGCTCGCACAGGAGCGGGGCATCGAAAACTTCCATCTCGTCTCCATTACAATGGACCCCGACTACGACACCCCGGGGATCCTCGCCGCCTATGGAGACAGCCGCGCCATCGATTTCAGTAATTTCCATTTTCTCACCGGTCCGGCCGCTGTCATCGGGGACCTCACCACCCAGATGGGGATCATGATGCGGGACGATCCTGAAGAAATCCTGCAGCACACCATGTCGACCACATTGGTGGACCCCCTCGGCAGGATTATTTACCGCATTCCAGGAAGTGCCTGGGAGCCCGAGGTTTTCATCCGCCAGATCGAACGCAACCAGCCTAATGAACCCGAATCCTGAATCCCTTCCCCGCGCCAGAAAGCCGCTCACGCGCATCCTCTTCCAGAGCGCCCTTCTGACCGGCACCTGTGTCCTTGCTTACGCTGGAATACGTCTCGTTCCGGTGGAGCCCTGCGAATTCCTGCATTACGGGGACTTTGTCTCCGCTGATGGGGTCATCGAAGGCTGTGGCTATGAAGAGACGCAGTTCTTCGACATGGACGCCCTGCGCTTTCCGATCATCGCAAAGGTGACACCCTTGGGTGAGCTCGAGGCGGGCCAAGAGGTTCTGATGCAATTGACGCTCTTCACCGTCCAAGGCCGCGCCATCCGCCCGGACGATATCGCTGTCAGTCACACCGAACGGGTCCATGCCCTCATCATCGATCCCAGCCTCGACGACTATCAGCATATTCATCCTCAGCCAGCTGGCCCTCCGGGGCATTACACCTTCTCCATGATCCCGCAGCATGCGGGCAAATACAGTGTGTATCTGGATTTCATCCTCCTGGCGACTGGTCGCCGCACCCTCGTCTCCACAAGTTTTGACGTGCTCGGCAGCGTCGAAGGGTCCAGCAACCTGACGGCAACGAATGACAGCGACTTCGAGCTCATTATCGAAGAGGGGGCCCTTCAGGCCAATAAGGATGTCGTTCTCCGATTGGACCTGCGGACAGGGGCGGGTTCTGCCACCTTTCAACCGGTCATGGGCAGCTACGCTCACCTCGTAGCCTTTCAGAAAAATCGGTCAGGCTTTGCTCACCTCCATCCACGAAATCCACTTGTCCAGGGACAAGATCCCCAGGACCCCGACCTCTCCTTCTCCATCCGCTTCGATGAGCCAGGGCGCTATCGGCTCTGGGCACAGATGAACGTCAACGGAAGTGAGCGCTTCATCCCCTTCGACTTGAACGTCGAAGGTTGATTCCGCTCAAAAACGCCCCTGCGCCTGACGCGTCTCCTCACGATGGACGCTTGCACCCCGCCCTTGGGCTCCGCAACCTGTCTCAAATGATGACTGTTGCTGAACTCAAGCAGGCGTCGAGGGACGATAAAACCCCCTTTGACGCCGTCCTGCTGATCCGCCGGCTCGCAATGAAGCGGGCCCGCAATGACAGCGAATTCCTGATGGTCGAGCTGGGGGACCGGACGGGGATGTTTCATGTCGTCTGCTTCGCCAACTCCGCCAACTACGGCTTTTTCAACGAACTGGGCGAAGGTCGCATCGTCCGTGTGCAGGGATCAACGGATTACTATCAGGGCCGCTTTTCTCCCGCCCTCTCACAGGTCGAAGCCGTCTCGGAAGAGGAAGTCCCGCGCTACCTCGACCGATTGGTCGAAACCGCCCCTTACCCGCTGGATGAGCTGAGAAAGGAACTCAACGAACACGTGCAAGCCATCACCCATGAGGCGTTGAGAGCGACCGTGGAGAACGCTCTGGCCGAACTTGGCCCCGTCTTCGCAACCAGCCCCGCTGCCGTCGCGATGCACCACGCCTACCGCGGCGGCCTCATGGAGCACACCGTCCGGATGGCGCGCGCGGCTCGTGCGCTTTTCCCTCTCTATCCCGAGGTCGAACCGAATCTCGCTCTCGCCGGGATCATCCTGCACGACATCGGCAAAGTTGTTGAATATAATCAAGGCCTTGCCACCGCCCGCAGCCGCACCGGCATCCTGCAAGGACATGTCGTTCTGGGATACCGCCAAGCCCGCCGCTCAGCGATTCAATCCAAACTGAATCCCGATCTCTGCGAACGCCTCGAACACATCATCCTGAGCCATCAAGGCGAGCTCGAATGGGGTGCCGCCGTCAAGGCCGCCACCCCCGAAGCCGTCTTCGTCAGCATGGTCGACAACCTCGATGCCAAAATGGGCATGGTCCAATACGCCCTCCGCAGCAGCCCCTCAGGTGAAGAATTTTCCGACCACGTTCCCGGCTTGGGAGCCCCCCTGCTCCTTACTTCGCCCAGATTGAATTGAGCGCCCACTCATTCCCCTGGCAACGGAACTTGAATCACGATGCCCCTGCGCCTCACGGTCAGGCTCGTGCCGATGAGCAGGTTTGAGCGCGTCCCCAAGCAAAGGATTCCGTCAGGTGGAGCACGGGATCTCTGTGCTCTGGTAGAATCCCCCGCTTATCGAACTTGAACCACGTCGCGGGAGGGTGCCCACGCCTGCCCCCATTGCTTCAGAACTGCTGCGCCCACCGCATCGATCTCTTTACTCACCGCATCCTCGGCCAGTTTCCGCCGCGGCAAATCCTCACCGCCCGTCACGGATCTTGACCGCCATCAGCGGCAGGTGGGGCACCACCCACTCCAGCGCAGAGCCCTTCCCCACTCAATATCGGCTTCTTGCCATCCTTTACAAATGCGAATGGGATACTTGCCTCAAAGTTCAGCCCGGAGGCATTCCCTTTGAAAAATCGTTCTGCTCCGTGATTACAGCCTCGCATTTGCTCTCTCCTTTATCCAAGCTGTCCATCAATGTGGAGGTGTTTCCCTAACTCAAACGAAGGCAGAATAAAGCCCGTTTTGCTCCGGTACTTTGCTCCGGAGCCCTTTCAAAACCACAGGCGAAACCCCCACCCTGACTCAGCGATTCAGCTCAACCACACAGCAAACCAGACCTTGGAAAACCCTCACCGGTTTTAACCATATTTGGGACATCCCCTATGAAAATGTACCTTCGATTGAATGCTGTCCTGGCCGCTTTTGGGGCCTTCGGCACCCTGCTAACAGCGGCCCCCGACACGGTTGACTCAGAGTTTGCCGGCACGGCCGGCACTGTCTATCGAGATCATGTCGGGGACTACGGTTCCGTTGCCTCACTGCTCGTGCAGCCCGACGGAAAGATACTCGTCGGCTCAAACGAGATGGCAACCCTTCTGGGCGCACCGGACAATCTCCAAGCACCGCTTGTCCGCTTCAATCCCGACGGCACCGTCGATAATGCCTTCTTTGCAGACGCTGATCTGGAGGGTGTCGGTCAGGGGATCGTCTATGTTGGCCAGGGTTGGCCGGAGATCATGGCCTTAGGCCTTCAATCAGATGGAAAGATCATCGCCGGAGGGGTACTGACGGGGATGGACGATGGCACGAATGAGGTCATCTCCCGAAATATCGTGCGGATCAATCCCGATGGCTCTATCGACCCGGATTTCCAATCGGCCGGCACGCAGGGATGGCTCTCCGGGGGCAATGTCAACTACATCAACCACCTCATCGTCGATCCTAATAACAAGATCGTCATCTCAGGCGGATTTCACGGCCTGCGTGAGCAAGGAGACGATCCTTTTACCTACACGACGCGCCAGGGCATCGCACGCCTCAATGCAGATGGCAGCCTCGATCCCACCTTTACTTTTGACACGCGGGAATTCGGTCTACCCGAAAGTGCGGCGCAGACAGCTCGCGGTATTTTCTTCCAAGTGGAACGCGACGCGGCAGGGCGGTATTATGTGGTCGGAGAGATTTCCGGATTTGGCCTCCCGGTGCAGGTCTTCGCCCGGCTTTTCCCAAATGGCCGGCGGGACTTTTCTTTTGCTCCCGATCTCCCACCTGCCAACTGGAACAGCGTCGCCTTGGACCGGCAGGGACGGATTACCGTCACAGGACTGACAAGCTCCAGTGGAACCGTGGCCTACCGC
>CAYOIB010000126.1:0-4490 GCA_964403935.1 uncultured Puniceicoccaceae bacterium
CAGAAGATGACCCTCGGTCGCTGCGTAATCCATCCAGGGCAGAGCAACAACCGCCACTACCACCCCAACTGCACAGAGGTCCTGATTGTGATCAGTGGTAAAATCCGGCATACCCTCGGAGAGGACAAAGACGTGGAAATGAATCCCGGTGACACCGTGACGATCCCCGCTAATGTCTGGCACTGCGCCCGCAATATCGGCGACACGGAGGCCGTTCTTTTCATCGCTTTCGACTCTGCCGACCGGAAGACGATCGGCGAATAAGGTTTAAGGCCGGCTTTTGGGGTGGCGACGCAGGCGCATGGGGTTCAGACCGTCACGCTCCTGCGCGCCGCCAAAAAAGCCTCTGGATCAGCGGCAAAGTGCCCGGGCGAGACTTCTTGCAGAAGGGGTGCCGGGGTGCGCGGGTCGTTGATTGAATAGAAAGGGGAAGGCGGATCCCCTTGCAGAACAATCCGTCGGCGCATCTGTTCGACATCGGGATCGGGGACCGGGATGGCCGAGATCAAAGCTCGCGTATAGGGATGTGCCGGAGCGGCCATGACTTTCTCCGAAGGCCCAAGTTCGAGCAACCGGCCCAAGTACATGACAGCGATCCGATCGGCGATGTATTTCACGACCGAGAGATCGTGGGAAATAAACAGCATCGTCAGGTCCCTCTCCCGCGCCAGCCGTGTGAGTAGATTCAGGATCTGGGACTGAATGGATACATCGAGGGCGGACACAGGTTCGTCGGCGACAATCAGTTTTGGTTCCGGGGCGAGCGCCCGGGCGATGGCAATGCGCTGACGTTGGCCCCCGGAAAACTCGTGTGGGTACTTTCGCATCTGGAAGGCGCTCAAGCCCACCGTCTCCATCAGTTCGCCCACGGCCCCGATCAACCGCCGACGGGGGTATTGATGGCGTGTGCGGATGGCTTCCCCAAGGGCCTCCGATACCGTCATCCTCGGATTCAGGGAAGCATAAGGATCCTGAAAGATCATCTGGAAATTAATCCGCTGCGCGCGCACTGCGGGGTCCGACAGCGCCGTCAACTCCCGACCTTCCAGGAAGATTCGGCCAGCACTCACCCGTTGCAGCTGCATAATTGCGCGCGAGAGCGTTGTCTTGCCGCAGCCGGACTCACCCACGAGGCCAAGGATCTCACCCTTCCGGATCGTCAAACTTACATCATCGACCGCCCTCACCTCCCCGACGGTTCGCTTTAGAATCAGGCCCCGGGTGACGGGAAAGTATGCCTTCACGTTTTCAAGAACGAGAAATCGGTTTGAGTCAGGTTGCGCCATCAGCGACCTCCTTCAGGGCAGGCAGTTCACAATCGGAATCCAATGCCCAATGTGTATCAGATAACTGGATGACGGGTGGAGGCTCCTGGGCATATTTTCCACCGCTGCGGATGCCTTCCCGCATGGCAAAGGCGTCCCCCTGGATCGGTTTTGAAAGATCCGGCGGCATACCCGGAATGGTGTAGAGCGGCTGGCCTTTGGTTCCGAGCGAAGGGATCGATCGCTTCAATGCGATGGTATAGGGGTGATGGGCCCGCCTGAAGATGTCATCGGTGGTTCCGCTCTCCACGACCCGCCCGGCATACATCACGTTGATACGATCGCACATCCCGGCGACCACACCGAGGTCATGGGTGATGAGGATAACCGCTGAATTATTCGCCCGTCGGCGTTCCTTGATTAGTTCCAGAATCTGGGCCTGAACAGTGACATCGAGGGCCGTCGTGGGTTCATCGGCGATCAGAAGCTCTGGACGCGTAATCATGGCCATTGCAATCATGACCCGCTGGCGCATACCGCCGGAAAACTCATGTGGATAGAAGTGGATTCGGCGTTCCGGTTCGGGAATCCCCACTTCCCGCAAGGCCTCGATTGCTCTTGCGATTGCATTCTTTTTTCCAATGCCCGATTCGTGCAGCAAAAGCGGCTCCATGATCTGCGTTGAAATCCGGAGGAATGGATTCAAGGAGGTCATTGGATCCTGAAAGATCATGGAGATACGTTTGCCCCGAATGCTCTGAAGCACTTTGGGCGGGCAGCTCAAGAGATCCGTTGTCCCATCGAAAATTGCCCTCCCCTGCTCGATCCGGCCCGGAGGCATGGGAATGAGGCCCATAATTGAATAACAGCTCACTGACTTGCCGGAGCCCGACTCCCCGACAATACCCAGGATTTCCCCGCGCTTCACCGAGAAGGAAACGCCGTCCACCGCCCGGACGATTCCGTTTCGGGTGTGAAAATAGGTCGTTAGATCCTGGACGTCGAGAAGCGGCATCAGTCTTTACTGGATTTAGGATCAAGGGCATCCCGCAGACCATCTCCGAGAAAGTTCAGGCTGAAGAGCGTCAGACTAAAGAAGAAAGCAGGGATGATCAATAAGTAGGGGAAAAGCTGAAGGTTGTCGGCCCCCAGCTTGATAAGCGAACCCCAGGAAGGCTGAGGCGGTTGAACCCCGAGCCCAAGAAAACTCAGAAAGCTCTCCAAAAGCATCACCGAAGGCACCGTAAGGGTCGCGTAAACCGTGACGACGCCCAGGACATTAGGAATCAGATGACGGAAAAGTATGCGAGGCGTCCCATAGCCGAGGGACACCGCGGCCTCGATGAATTCCTGCTTCTTGAGGCTCTTGACCTGGCCATGCACAATGCGCGCCATCGTGAGCCATTCAACCGCACCTATCGCAACGAACAAAAGAAGCAGACTCCGCTCAAAGACGGTCATCAAAAGAATGACAAAGATCGTGAAGGGCATGGCGTAAATGATATCGACGCAGCGCATCATCACCGCCTCCACCTTCTTCCCCGCATAGGCCGCCATGGCACCGTAGGTAACTCCGATGACAACCGAGACGCAGGTGGCGATGATCCCAACCGTCAGCGACACCCGACCGCCGACGAGCACCCGCGTCAACTGATCGCGCCCAAGGTCATCTGTTCCAAACCAGTGCTGCAGACTTGGCCCCCGGAGGATGCGGCTGAGGTCCTGATCATTGAAACCATGCGGCGTGAAGAACGGCCCGAGAAAACAGAGCAGACAGATTGCCACCAAGGTCCAAAAGCTGAACAGGGCGAGGCGGTTCTTCTTCAACCGGGAAGCGGCATCACCCCAGAGTGACGTGCCTTGTTCCAGCTGCGGAGGATGGATCGGAAGCTTTGGCATCCGCTTCTCGCTCGGGCTGATGGATCCGCCGATTTTCATCGTTCAGTCCTCGAAGCGGAGGCGGGGGTTGAGGACGACCTGGGCGACGTCCACCGCAAGATTCGCCATTGTGATCAAGACGGCGTAAACAGAGACCGTTCCGAGAACGAGAAAGTAGTCTCGGTTGAAGGCACTCTGAACAAATTGCCGACCGAGCCCCGGGATCTGAAAAATGGTTTCGATGACAAACGATCCGCTAATGATCCCGGCCAGCGCCGGCCCCATGTACGTGACCACCGGAAGCAAGCCGCCCCGCAGGGTGTGTCGAAAAAGGATACGTCCAAAGGGAACACCCTTGGCCTGGGCCGTCCGGATGAAATCCTGCGACAGAATTTCGAGCATCCCCCCACGGGTGATCCGCGCAATAATGGCCGCGTAGACCAAGCCGAGCGTGATAGCAGGCAAGATCCGGTCCGAAGGGTTGAACCATCCTGAGACATTGACGACCCCCAGCCAGACGCCGAAAACCAGTGCCAGGATCGGCCCCAATACGAAAGTCGGCAGGCAGATACCCACCATGGCGAAGGACATCGGGACATAATCCAGTGCAGAATTCCGATAGACAGCCGCGACGAGCCCGGACGACAGGCCCAACGTCAACGCCACAAGCAAGGCCCACGCACCCAGCTCAAGCGACACAGGCAGGGTGGCCGAAATGATCTCGTTGACGCTGCGCGAGCTGGTGTAGGACGGGCCGAGATCGATCCCGAAGGCGCTGCGCAAGGGATCGTCCTCAAAGAGCTTGTCCGGACGAAATCGCTTCGGCGCGGCCGCCTTCAGGTAGCGTCCGTATTGTTCCAGAGCCGGCCGATCGAGGCCGTAGTGCTCGAGGATGCGCTCCTTGATGTATTCCGGCATGCGTCGCTCGGAGCTGAACGGGTCTCCGGGCGCGAGGCGCACCATGAAAAACGTCATCGTCACGACAATGAAGATCACGAGAACCGATTGAAAGAGGCGACTGAGGATAAAGCGGAACATTCAGCGGACAGCGCAACCGAATCACAACCATCGAGGCGGACTACTCAAGGCCGATGTATTTGTAGGGCCGGTTATCGAGTCGTTTTGGATGCCAGCCTTTCACATCCGGATGCAAGCGATAGATCCGGCTATAGAAGTAGATGGGCGTGATCGGCATCGCCTCCATGAGCAATGCCTCGGCCTGGACCAGGATCTGCATGCGGGCTTCCCCGGTATTTGCCCGGTAGGCTTCATGAATGAGCCTATCATATTCGGCATCGGACCATCCTGTGGAATTGTTACCGTTACCGGTGGTCCAGGTTTCGAGAA
>CAYOIB010000127.1:0-4396 GCA_964403935.1 uncultured Puniceicoccaceae bacterium
TTGTCGACGATCTCGAAGACGCAGTGGTGCAGCCCCCGTTCATTCGTGTCCCCGATATACATGTCGGGGCGCTTCCTTACCCCCTCCAATCCTTCCAGTTTCTGGATCTTGGAGGAATCATAAACGTCCGCTTTTGGGTCTTCGTTACTCATTGATAATGAACAAATTTGAAATACAAATGAAAACCTCTCACCTTGGACTGAAGACCCTTCCTTGGCGAACAAAAACTTGACTGAAGCGCCGGGCCTGCTGGAAGGGAAGCGCTTGCGCGCCTCAAGGGTGGAGGGCATTCCGAAAGCTTCGACTATCCGCTGATAGCGCGGAGAAATTCCGCCGGGTCAGCGGCTTTGAAAAAGGCCGTCCCAGCGACGAAGGTGTCGGCACCGGAAGAACGGCAACGCGCTGCCGTCGCAAGGTCGATACCGCCGTCGACTTCGAGGCGAAAACGGTGCTTGGCCCCGGCGCGCCAGTTGGCGAGCGTTTCGATCTTGGGCAGCGTCTCCTCAATGAAGGATTGTCCGCCAAAACCCGGCCAAACGGTCATGACCAACACCAGGTCCACTTCGCTGAGATAGGGCAGGGCGGCCTCAGCCGGGGTCGCTGGATTCAGGGCGATACCGCACTGAACGCCCGCCTCGTGGATCCGCTGGAGCGTCCCGGGAATGTCATACGACGGCTCGAGGTGGATGGTGATGTTGTTTGATCCGGCTTTGATAAAAGCATCCAGGTGCTCATGCGGGTTTGACAGCATGAGGTGGGTGTCGAAGAAGAGCGTACTGTTGCGCTCCCGTAGATCAGCTACTGTCTGAGGACCGAAACTCAGATTGGGCACGAAATGGCCATCCATGATGTCCAGATGAAGCCACCGGACCGGGACCGCAGTGATCGCCTCCAGCCCTTTTTCGAGGCAGGCGTGATCGCCTGCCAGGATCGAGGGGGCGAGGACGAGGTCATGTGGTGTTCCCATGGACCCGCAGCTTTGGTCGCAGGCGCTGGGGATGCAAGCGGGATGAGCACGCTGGGTTTATGAGGTTGGGAGCCAAAGATTCGATTTGCCCCATCGGCTTGGCTCCTATACGCCAGGTGGCATGAAACTATCCTTAAAAGTGGAGTATGCCTGCCGAGTACTCGCTCAGCTCGGCCGATCGTTCGGGAGTAAGGAATTACCCCACATAGAGGGACTGGCCCGAGCCGAAAGTGTCCCGTCAAACTACCTCGTCCAGATTCTGAGTGAATTGCGCAATGCCGGAATTATCACCAGCCGACGCGGCAAGCTGGGCGGGTACGCCTTGGCGCGTGAACCCAAAGCGATCAGTCTGCATGATATCGTCTGCGCGATGGATGGAGCGGTCTTGGAATTCACAACAGAGGGGCAGGGGGCTTCGGCGGAGCGCACCGAGGCGGTTTGGCGAGAGGTGGCGGATGCCCTCGGTGCCAAACTCCAGAGTCTCACGGTCCAGGATCTGATGGGCTCAGCCATGCCGGAGATGTACTATATCTGATTTTGGGCGCGTCCCACAATCAGATCGGCCCGGTGCCCTTCGTTCCCGGGGGCATCGGTCTGAGCCCCTGAGAGTCTCTGCCCGCATGGAGCGCCTTTTGGCTGGCAGGGGGCGAATTGTTCCGCAACTTTCTTCAGCCATGGAAGACGTCATTATCTTGGGCACGGGCTGTGCCGGCCTCACGGCTGCGATTTATGCCGCACGGGCTAATTTGAATCCGCTTGTCCTCGAGGGCACTCAGCCGGGAGGCCAGCTCACGACGACCAGTGAGGTTGAGAATTTTCCGGGCTGGCCGGAAGGCATTGACGGCTTCGAACTCATGGACCGTATGAGAAAACAGGCAGAACGTTTCGGTGCGCGCACCGCCTACGCGCGGATTGATAAAGCATCGCTCGCCGGGCCTATCCGAAAATTGACGGCTGACAATGGATCGGTCTACGAAACCAAAGCCCTCATCATCGCCACCGGTGCCCGCCCGAGGACCCTCGGCATCCCGGGTGAAAAGGAAATGTGGGGTGGAAAGGGTGTGAGCACGTGTGCCACTTGCGATGGGGCCTTTTACCGAGACATGGAAGTGGTGGTCGTCGGCGGCGGTGACAGTGCGGCTGAAGAAGCGCTCTTCCTCACCCGCTTTGCCTCGAGGGTGACCCTGATCCACCGTCGCGACCAGCTCAGAGCTTCCCAGATCATGGCCGATCGGGTCATCGCCCATCCGAAGATCGAGACGCTTTGGGATTCGGTGCCCGAGGAAGTGCTCTCCGATACACAGGGAATGACGCGTGCCGTCCGCGTTCGTCACGTACATACGGGTGATCTGCGTGAGGTCTCGTGCAAAGGGTTTTTCATTGCCATCGGGCATACCCCGAATACCGCCCCCTTTGCAGAAGAACTCGACGTCGATGAAAATGGGTACTTTGTGCCGGTGGCCCCCAGTGCCGTCAGAACCCGGATCCCTGGGGTCTATGTCGCGGGCGATTGCGCGGATCATGTCTTTAGGCAGGCCATCACCGCTGCTGGGCTGGGATGCCAGGCGGCGATTGAAGTCGAACGCTGGCTCGCGGATGAGGAATCATCAGTGGGATGAGAGAGGCGTTGTTTTTGACTCTGTGTGGCGCCGGCGGGGCAGGGTAGAGAGCTTGACGAGTGGGGCGGCGGAACTAAGCGTCGATCAGAACAGCAGATCTGGCTGCCGCAGCCTTTGAAGAATATGAAAGTCTCGATCATCATTCCGTGCTACAACGAACGCCATACGATTCGGACTATCATTGATGCGGTCCGGGCTGCACCGATTGGAGAACGGGAAATCATTGTCATCGATGATTGCTCGACCGATGGGACGAGGGATATTTTACAGGCGGAGATTCAGCCGCTTGTGAATAAGATCCTCTTCCACGAAACCAATCAGGGAAAGGGGGCAGCCCTTCGCACCGGCTTTGCTGCCGCCACAGGAGATGTCGTTCTCATTCAGGATGCTGACCTTGAGTATGATCCTCAGGAATACCCCCTCCTTCTTAAGCCGATTGAAGAGAATAAGGCGGATGTGGTCTTCGGCTCTCGCTTTATCGGAAGCGGTCCTCACCGGGTGGCCTACTTCTGGCACTACATAGGGAACAAGTTCCTGACGTTGCTCTCCAATATGTTCACGAACCTGAACCTCACCGATATGGAAACCTGCTACAAGGTGATGAAACGGGAGGTGATGGAGAAGATCGTCGTTGAGGAGAATCGGTTTGGATTTGAGCCGGAAATTACGGCCAAGCTATCCAAGATCAAGGGGGTCGTTATCTTCGAGGTGGGAATCAGTTATTACGGGCGAACCTACGCCGAGGGAAAGAAGATTGGCTGGCGCGACGGCTTTCGCGCCCTGTATTCAATCATCAAATACAACCTCTTTCGCTAAATTCGGGACGAATTCGCTGAGGTCTATCTTGTTGCGAACGCCACCAGGTTTTTTCCCGTAATATGCCGGAAGAGGGTGTCGAGCCTGCGACTGACGGGGAAGATCCATCGGTCGTAAAACAGAGCTTTGCCCTGATCAATCCTCCCGTCACCGGGGTCCATCAGTTTATACACCAGAGAAGCGAGGGCACCCAGACTGTCTGCGTAATGGACACTCGGGGCATTGAAACCTGCCGTTAGGAGCTTTCTGCGAAGCTCTTTCCGCCCGTAGCGCCGGAAATGGCAGACGCTGTCATCCAAGCTTGTCCAGAGAAACCGATTCGCGGGGACGTAAATGATGAGCTGGCCACCAGGGGCCAGCTTGCCCCACAGCTCGCGGAGGACGTTTTCATCGTCTTCAATATGTTCCAACACATTGAAGGTATAGATGACACTCAGTGAGCTGTCAGGATAAGCCTTCAGACTGGGCTTCACTTCGAACCCATCTGCGGACAGACGGGAGGCTAAGACGGGGTCAATCTCAACGCATTCAATCGCGTAGCTCTGGTTGCGCAGCTTGCGGGCAAAGGTGCCAATACCCGCGCCAAAGTCGACAACGGGCCCGGGCCTCGCAGGTGACGTTCGATGAGCGACCAGATTCGTGAGGAACTCGTTGTAGTTCTCAATGTGTGCGAGAACTTCCAGCTGGTTCGTTCCGGTATAGGCTTGGTCGGTCATGACAGGGGGTGGAGAACGCCAACGTTTGGTCCGGCTGGCAAATCGAAAAGGCGACTGGGTCACGGCAGATCTGTTGAGCCCGCCAGAGCTCCGGAATTCTCTGGGGGGTGCAGTGCTCTCTCGTGAATCGACGCCGCACCCTCCTGTGGGTGTGCGTCGAGCGTCGCAGGGAGCTGGGCGCGTTCTTCAAGGTGTGCAGACCGCTGGGGCAGAGCTCTTGGGATATCACCCGGCAAACACGGCTGTTCTCAGGCGGCGCAGGGCGCACAGCCCGCCCC
>CAYOIB010000128.1:0-4358 GCA_964403935.1 uncultured Puniceicoccaceae bacterium
CGCTTCCACCAAGACAAGAGTAACGCCAGAGCTTCTGGCGTGCTGTTGTTGAGGAGAAGGATTCAAGCTTGAAGGTTGAGAGAAGCGGGCTCGACCGATGCCCGTGTCATCGGGTTAAGAGACTATTGCTGTGGGAGAGGGATGCCCCACACCGTCGCTTACTTGATGTATTTTGCAAACGGCTTGGCGTGCATTTTCCCGATACCCGAAAGATGAAGCTGGCTCGGGTGAGAGGCGGCTACTTCCTGGCATAGCGCTTTCGTTTTCGTTTTTGGGTCGATCCGTTCCTCGCCGATATGTCTCCAGAGCGGAGGGTATCGACCTGATCGCGCAAGATGGCAGCTCGTTCAAACTGAAGCTTTGAAGCAGCTTCGAGCATTTCCTGTTCGAGTTCGGCGATGACTGCGGCTACATCTTCATCGCCCCGAGCTTCCTTGACGGAAACCGGATCGGCTTTTGCCTGTCCGTAGTGGAGGCTTTGCTGGATGCCCCGCCGGACGCTTTGGGGCGTGATGCCATGCTCGGTGTTGTAGGCGACCTGCTTCTGGCGACGTTCATCGGAAATGCGGAGGGTGGTGCGGATGGAGTCCGTGAGCTGGTTGGCGTAAAGCAAGACCCGGCCTTTTTCATGGCGTGCGGCACGCCCAGCCGTCTGCATCAGGCTGGTCGCACTACGGAGGAAACCTTCCTTGTCGGCGTCGAGAATGGCGACGAGCGCGACCTCCGGGAGGTCGAGGCCTTCGCGCAGAAGGTTCACCCCCACGAGCACGTCGAACTCCCCCCGTCGGAGGTTTCGGAGGATCTCGACGCGTTCGATGGCGTCGATGTCACTGTGGAGGTATTCCACGCGGATTTGCCGATCTCGCAGGTAAGTAGCGAGGTCTTCGGACATTCGCTTTGTGAGGGTGGTGACGAGGATGCGCTCACCGGCGGCAACGGCTTTCTCAACCTCGCCAATCAGGTCTTCGACCTGGCCTTCAGCGGGACGCACCTCCATGACCGGGTCGAGCAGTCCGGTTGGACGAATGATCTGCTCGGCGACCACGGAACTGATCCGGATGTCTTCGGGCGAAGGCGTTGCCGAGACGAGGAGAACCTGGGGGGCCACTTCACGAAACTCCTCGAGCTGCAGGGGGCGATTATCGAGAGCACTGGGGAGGCGGAAACCGAACTCCACCAGCCGCTCCTTGCGCGCGCGGTCCCCGTTGTACATGCCTCCGATTTGAGGGATGGTGACATGACTTTCGTCGACAATGACGAGCAGGTCCTCTGGAAAGAAATCCAGCAGGCAAAAGGGGCGTTGCCCGCTTCGGCGCCCGCTCAGGTGGAGGGAGTAATTCTCGATGCCTTGGCAAAAACCCATCTCTTGAAGCATTTCGAGGTCGTAGTCGGTGCGCATGCGAATGCGCTGTGCTTCGAGTAGTTTCCCCTCGCTCTCGAAACGGGCGATCTGAGTTTCCAGTTCCGATCGAATGCTGCTCACGGCCTCGAGAATCTTGTCGCGCGGAGTGATGAACTGGTTGGCAGGGTAGAGCTGAAAAGTTTGAAAGGAATCCGAGCACGTTCCCGTGGTGGGATCGAGGGCACGAATGCTCTCCACCTCGTCCCCCCAGAAGCTGACGCGGATGGCGCTTTCCATGTATGCGGGAAAGATGTCGACGGTTTCGCCCCGGACGCGGAATTTCCCGCGGGTGAAGCTGATGTCGTTTCGTTCATAGAGGTTGGCGACGAGCTTTTCGAGAAAGACATCCCGGCCGAGCTCTTGGCCGACGACGATCGGAATCATCATCTCCTTGAAGTCCTCGGGGGATCCGAGGCCGTAGATGCAGGAAACGCTGGCGACCACGAGGACATCCCGCCGGCTGATGAGTGAGCTGGTGGCGGCGATGCGCAGGCGCTCGATCTCGTCATTGATCGAGGAGTCCTTCTCGATGTAGGTGTCGGTCGAGGGAATGTAGGCCTCAGGTTGGTAGTAGTCGTAGTAGCTGACGAAATACTCGACGGCATTCTTGGGGAAGAATCCCTGGAATTCACTGTAGAGCTGAGCGGCCAATGTCTTGTTATGGGAGAGGACAAGGGTCGGCCGCTGGAGTTGCTGCACAACGTTGGCCATGGTGAAGGTCTTGCCGGAGCCAGTAACGCCGAGGAGCGTCTGGTACTTGTTTCCGGTTCGAATCGATTCGACCAGCTGGGCAATCGCCTGCGGTTGATCGCCGGTGGGTTGAAACTCAGCCTGAAGTTCAAAACGCATGAAGGAAGCATGTAGCCTGCGCCGTCGGTGGCAATGGGGAGGCGGGCAAAAGTAGTGGCAGTGGCCAAGGCGGGTTTTCATTGCCGCGACCGCATCGGGGACCAACCTTCGGACGCTGGTGAGTGTGGAACCCGATCAGTTTGCGACGCGGAAAAAGCCGATGTACCCGGTGCAGGAGATGTTGCGGGAGTACCTGGCCCGTTATAACCGGTTGTTTACCCTGCCGGTCTCCTATTCCCGGCTCAGGGAGTGGGACGAAGCCATGCCCCTCTATGACGCGAATGGCAACGATACCCTCTGGCGGACGTTGATCTACCGGCCGGAGTTGATGAAGCGCCTGAACAAACATCTGACGGCGATCTACGCCATGCTTAAGACGGAAGGGGATTACTCGTTTGTGGACCACCTCTACGTTGACCGCATCGACTACTGCACATTTGGAAACAGCAATCCGTTCCGCATTCGGATCGTGAATGCCTACAATGAGAACCAGGACTATTACTATATAAAGAAGGCGGACGCCTCCCGCATCTACGGTCTGGAGCTCGAACACCTCCTCTCTCCGAACCGAATGCACTACATGGTGGCGGACGACATCCTGATCGAGGAGCACGTCGTTGGCATACCGGGAGACGTCTTTGTGGAACGCTGGATGCAGGACCGGCACATCAAGAACATTCGGTTGGCGAAGGAATTGGTGAAGTTCAACGAGCGGTGTTTCATCCGCCTCCTCGGGGATATGCGTTCCTACAATTTCGTTGTCGAGGTCACGCCAGATGTCGAAGAAGTGCAGATTCGGATCCGGGCGATGGATTTTGACCAGCAATGCTACAGCGGGCGGAAGAATTTCTACTTGCCGCAGTTCTTCCGGGAAAACCGTGCCCTGGCGGAATTCTGCATGCGGCATATCAATGTCCCGACGGCGCGCCAGTACCAGAAGGAAGAGCAGGCTGTCTTTTACCGGCGGATGCTGCTGGCTTCCGAACGTGTTGGCCGGATCATCGAAAGTATTGGACAAGAACGCATTTCGACAGATGAAAAAGTGGCGGAGCTGAGGGACTCCCTGGCCAACCATTACAAGAACAAGGCCTTCCTTTCGTGCGTGGGCATGGGCGATATTTTGCGCACTTCATTGAATCACCTTCAGGAGGTCATGAAGCGCCAGCGAGGCCAGGTTTCAACCTTCGCGATGCATCGGGATGAATTTGGAGAAGATTGATTGGGAGCGGTTGAAGGAACTCCGTACACGCTTCCTCGCGGGCACGGCCGGTGTCAGAGATTACTGGCGGGATGAATACCTCCTTGAGCTTTACGACCTCTTTTTTGCGGCCCGTATCGGATGGAAATGGGATGCTGTTCTTAAAGAGCTGACCCTCCGGGGATTCCACGGCGGGAGTGGACCTTTGATCGATTGGGGATGCGGAACGGGCGTGGCCAGCCGTCGTTTTCTGCGGGCCTTTCCGGATCGCGACCGCCGCGTATGCCTCTTTGATCGCTCGGCCCGGGCGGCTGTGTTTGCAGCCTCTCGTCTGAGGGAGGAACAGGGCGAACATCCGGCAAGGGATATCGAAGTTCTGGAGGCGTCAGAGGTCGGCTCCGTGATAAAAGATTCCACCGTATTGATAAGCCATGTGCTCACCGAGTTGGACGCTCCGGCGTTGGAAGGAGTCCTCGCCATGCTCTCGCAGGCACGCGCCGTTCTATGGGTCGAGCCGGGAACCTATTCGGAAAGCCATCGTTTGATCGCTGTTCGCGAGCAGCTTCGGGCGACCTTTCGGATTCTCGGCCCCTGTTCCCATCAAGGAAGCTGTGGCCTCCTCGCGTCCGCAGCGGCACGCCATTGGTGTCACGCGTTCGCTTCGGCACCGCCTGAGGCCTTTACCGATCCACGCTGGTCCGCATTTTCCACTCATTTGGGGGTAGATGTGAGAAGCCTGCCTTATTCTTACCTGGCCCTTATACGCGAGGAGAATAATCCGCCGGTCCTGGATGCCCCCATCGTGGGGAATGGCGTCCAAGCCCGGCTGATTGGCCGACCGAGACAGGATCGCGGCGGGCTGTCCGTTCTCTCGTGCGAGGCCTCCGGTGTGTGGGAACGCGAAGTCCG
>CAYOIB010000129.1:0-4357 GCA_964403935.1 uncultured Puniceicoccaceae bacterium
CCAAGCGGCTTGATCTTAACTTTGTTTGCAGTTGCCATTATCGTTATGTATTTGGGTGTTGATTACTAAGATTCAAATTCAAACCAGACAGGCTTATGCCTTCTTGTCGTCGGAATCGGAGACATCTTCCACTTCCGCATCGACAATATCGTCGTCCTGCCGCGAAGCCGAACCGCCTGCCTCAGGGCCGGGGCCTTCTCCGGGAGCGGCACCCGCCGCGGAAGCCTGATCCTGATACAGGCGGGCGATTGCCTGCTGCATCTCAGGATTGTTCGTAAGCTTTTCGAGGGCGGCCTTCATTGCCGGGGTATCCCCTCCTTCGAGCGCCTTCTTGCCTTCGTCGACAAGGCCTTGGATGAGGGACTTGTCGGCCTCGGTCAGCTTATCTCCGCTCTCATTGACGAGCTTTTCTGTTGAGAATACGATATTGTCCAGTTGGTTTCGAACTTCGACGCGCTCCTTGGCCTGTTTGTCGGCTTCGGCATTGCGCTCGGCGTCCTCCTTCATCTTCTGGATTTCGGCTTCATTCAGGCCGGATGCGTTCGTAATCGTGATCTTCTGTTCCTTGCCGGTGCCCTTGTCTTTTGCGGACACGTGAAGGATGCCATTGGCGTCGATGTCGAACGTGACCTCAATCTGAGGCGTGCCGCGCGGCGCGGGCGGAATACCATCGAGACGGAAATTGCCGAGAAGCTTGTTATCATCAGCCATTGGGCGTTCCCCCTGAAGGACCTTGATATCCACCGCAGTCTGGCTGTCCGCATAGGTCGAGAAAACCTGGCTCTTCTTCGACGGGATGGTGGTGTTGCGCTCAATCATCGCTGTGGCAACGCCGCCGGCGGTCTCGATCGCCAAGGTCAAGGGCGTAACATCAAGAAGGAGGACATCCTTCACATCGCCGGCGAGGACCGCCCCCTGGATAGCTGCACCGATGGCAACAACTTCATCGGGGTTAACGCCCTTATGCGGCTCTTTGCCGGCCAGTTTCCGGGCGACATCGACCACCTTGGGCATGCGGGTCATCCCGCCCACGAGGACAAGATCCTTGATCTCGGACGCAGTCACCCCGGCGTCCTTCATGCATCCTTCAAAAGGAGCAATGGTGCGCTCGAAGAGGGCTTCACAGATCTGCTCCAATTTGGCACGGGTCAGGGTGACGTTGAGGTGCTTCGGTCCGGAGGCGTCTGCCGTGATAAACGGAAGGTTGATATCCGTCGACTGCGAGGAGCTCAGAGCAATCTTTGCCTTCTCGGCTTCTTCCTTCAGACGCTGTAGCGCCATCTTGTCAGAAGAAAGGTCGATTCCCTGCTCGCGGCGGAAGTCATCGGCAAGCCAGCGAATAATGGTTTCATCCCAATTATCGCCCCCGAGGTGGGTGTCTCCGTTGGTGGCCTTCACCTCGAAGACGCCATCGCCAATCTCGAGAATGGAAATATCGAATGTGCCACCGCCAAGGTCGTAAACCGCAATAATCTCGTCGCTCTTCCGGTCGAGCCCGTAGGCCAGGGAAGCGGCTGTCGGCTCATTGATGATTCGAAGGACTTCCAATCCGGCGATCGTTCCGGCGTCCTTGGTGGCCTGACGCTGCGCATCGTTAAAGTAGGCTGGAACCGTGATAACGGCCTTGCTGACTGTCTCGCCGAGGTAGGCTTCGGCATCAGCCTTCAGCTTTGCCAACACCATCGAGGCAATCTGTTCCGGTGGCAGTTGCTTCGTCTCGCCGTTCTCCACCACCTCGATCCAGGCGTCGCCGTTTTTCCCTTCCACCACATTGTAAGGAAGGTTAGCCGCCTCCTCCTTCACTTCGGAAAACTTGCGGCCAATCAGGCGCTTGGCTGAAAAGATCGTGTTTTGGGGGTTGGTGACCGCTTGCCGCTTGGCGGCTTGGCCCACAAGGCGCTCCCCGTTCTTGGAAAATGCGACGGTGGAGGGCGTCGTGCGCGCACCCTCACTATTAGGGATCACGACGGGTTCTCCACCCTCCATGATCGCTACACACGAGTTCGTCGTCCCTAAATCGATGCCGATTATTTTACTCATCGCTCTCCTCATAGCAGATCCACTGCCACACAGAGCCAGACATTTTTATCCTGTTTAATATAAGTAACTTAAAAAATTTTCTAAGCCTTTATTGTCTCATTCCATTCCTCCGCTTCCCTCAAAACAGCGCAACGATGTCACACTCTTCTGGCGCAGGTGTGACACTGTCGCGATCGTGGCACACTTATAAAACAGAACTGAACCCTGCCGCGCAGGCGGAGCTTGCCTTCTGGCAAAGGCCGATACTTTTCTTGGCAAGAATGTTCGAGCACACCACCCCCCGGAACCCGAAGAGGAAGAAGAAAGTCGATTATGAGGCTCTGCACTCTCCGCTGAACCGGATTCCCGGGATGCAACTGCCCACGGTAAGAGATCTGTTGGACATCGACATCCGGCAGGTGGACGATCTGAACGGGCGCTCACCCGAAGCCCTCTTCGAAGAGATCCAGAACATCCGCGAGAACACACCCCGCGAACGGCTCTATACCTTGAGGATGGCGGTCTATTACGCCGAGACACCTGATCCTGATCCCATGCTGCTTCATCCCCACCGCTGGGTTGACTGACCTTCCTGGAGACAAACCGGACTCACCAGATAAGAGCTCATCCCCCGCGCCAAGCCACTACGCCTTGATTCGAAGCCGAAAGCGGGTACCTTCCCCTAAGATGGATCTGCCCCTCGAAATTCCCGACGCCATCCCTGTGATGATTCTCCCCGGCGTCGTTCTCTTTCCTCACGTTGTCCTTCCCTTGCATATCTTCGAGCCCCGCTACCGAACGATGCTCGAAAGTATCCTCGAAGGCGATCGCTTGTTTGCCGTGGCCTGCCGGAACCCGGACGAAGCCAGCTCGAAAAGAGATCCGATCGGAAACCGCTGCGCCACTGTTGGTGTCGTCCGCGCCTCTCAAAGGAATGCCGATGGCACCTCGAGTCTGATCCTTCAAGGAATTGCCCGGGTCCGGGTCGTCGAACAGCTGCAGGAGGATCCGTTCCCGCTCGTCCGCATCGAGCCCATCGAACCAGCCCCGGCACCCGAACGCTTCGAATCTCTCCGCCTGGAGCTCAAAAGCCAGGTCAAGCAAGACCCGCATCTGGAATCCGACCTCCCTACTGAATTTGTCGAATTCATCGACTCCATCGAGGATCCGGAAGTCTATGTCGACTACCTCGCCTATGCGGTTTGCTCCTGCCCGAAGACAAAGCAACGCCTGCTGGAAACCATCGATGTACGCGAACGCTACAACGTATTCCTGCGCTATCTGGAAGAACGGGCGGCCATCCGCAAGCGCGATCAACGCCTCCAGGGAAGAACCCGCGACGAAGAAATCTCTCTAAACTGAAGAGCCCTCGATTCGAAGCGAAACGCCCCCTCAGGAACTCCCCGAATCAACAAAGGCGAGATCGCCCGGCCCAACAAGACGACGATAGTAACAGGTTTCGCGGGGCTCACCATTGAGATTCCGGGTGTGACAGGCCCCGCCCGTCCGCGGGCGCACGCAATAGAGAAGCGAGTTCTGCTCACAATTGACGCGCACATCCACGAGATCGAGGACGTCTCCACTCGTCGCCCCCTTGATCCACAACTCGTTGCGGGATGTGCTCCAGAAGACCGCCACCTTGCGCTCCAATGTTTGGCGCAACGCCTCCGCATTGGTATAAGCCAAGGTCAGGACGGCACCTGTGTCCACATCCTGAACCACCACCGGAATCACCGCCGCACCAGTCTCCGCGACCGATCTCAGCTTCCCAAAATCGAGCCGAAGCCCCTTACCCTCTTCCAGTTCCGAACTCATTGTCCAAACGCTGCAGATCCCTCAGCCACGAAGCAAGATCCACCTGCCCGCGCTCACACCCACCCGGCAACCGGTAGCCGGCAACCAGATTGGACAACGACACTGACACAGAAGGGGAAGGGTCCGCGAAAAACATGGAATAGCACAGGGCGTGTCTTAACTTCCGTGATCATCCGTGCAATTCCGTGGATAATTGCCTTGGTCCCTGGCGACTCGGGCTCAGCTATGTTTAACCGCCCGCTCGTGCCTCGCTTGAGAACGCAGAGCGCACGGAGGAAGGCAGGAAAAGTTTGAAGGGTGAAGGCGCTCTTCTGTAGCGGATCTTGCCAAAGATTCGATGGGACCTCCAGCCATGCCTGGATCTCGTCGAGACTCACGAAACAAGAGCGCCTTTAGCTTCCGTGATCTTCCGTGTCATTCCGTGGATGGTTGCCTTGGTCTTTAGTTGGCTCGGGCTCGGGAACTGAAGGGGTCCACGGAAGAACACGGAAAAGCACGGAAGGAGGGATGTCGTTGTTTCATA
>CAYOIB010000130.1:0-4291 GCA_964403935.1 uncultured Puniceicoccaceae bacterium
AAGCCTGTCTACGCATCCAATTTCCAAATTCATTCCCTCTTGTTTGTGCGCCGGCGGTAGGCCATGAATCCGATGAGCGCCATCACGCCCGCCAATCCTATGATCGATGGCTCAGGAACAGGCGTGACGAACCCCGATATGACAAAGAATCCGTCGTCAAAGTCATAATCCGAACCAAAGGTTCCTTTGTCTTCCAGTGTCAGAACAAACAGGGCCGGCTCGCTCACCCCATCGCCGGATCCAGGACCCGCTAGCTGGAAGATCCTCCAGTAATCGGAGTCATTCTGGTGGTGTGGCCCCGGCGGGACCATCGTCCCTCCAGCTAGGTAATCAACTTGAGCATAGAAGCTCAGGAGCTCATTGCTGGCAGGCCCCACCGGGATTGTATAGGCGACCGGGGGAACATCGAGCGCCCCGTCAGAGTATTCGAAGAGGTCCTGCGCCTCTGCCAAGGAAGGCCACTGCGCTATTCCCACCGTGTTATGCGCCGCAGCATGGAAACCAATAAACCCGATATCGAGGTTCGTGCCCGCTCCCACCACAAAGGACGGGAAGTTCGGAACATGCTCAAAGGTCAAAGCGACATCAGAACCCCCGGGCAAGGGCGGTGATCCCGTCGTGAAAGTCCCGCTGCTGGCTTCTGGAAGGCCCATCCCGTCAAAGTTATACTCAAAGGTGAATTGTGAATACGGGGCCTGAGGCGCGCCTGGATGGTTCAAGGAACCGCCATGCGCACCAGCAGCCATCGCCGTAATGAGATGCGAGAAAAAACCGTTTGCCGGACTTTCGACAAGGGGAGCGCTGAAATCGATTTGAGCGGTGAGGCCCACACTGAGGGCCGTCGATGTTACAAGAATGATTAGCTTTTTCATGGGTTGCGGAATGAGGGTGATTAATCCGGAGGGAAGGTCCTGACACGATACTCACGGACAAAAGATGAGTCAAACAGAGAGAACTTATTTTATTGACGAATATCTATAGGATCATATATCGCTCGGCCGCACGTTATCCACCACCCTCAGCGGTGGTAACAATACGGGTTACCCCAAAGCTTCGCAAGCGACCCAGACCGAGGCGGAGTTGCTTTTCTCCTCGTGCCCTTCAGGATGGTTGCATGATCAAGCGCGCGTGGCCCATCGATTACAATGCCCCGTTCACCCTGTCATTTGCCGGGGTCTGTGTCGTTGCCTTCATCCTGGCCCTCGCCACCGGTGGGTGGTCAAACGAGGCGCTGTTCAGTATTGGTGGAGTCATGGACTGGCACCATCCCGTGACCTATGCCCGCTTTTTCACCCACGCGCTCGGCCATGCGTCCCTCCAGCATCTCGTCCTGAACCTATCCATTATCCTCCTTGTCGCGCCGCTCCTCGAGGAGAAACACGGCTCAGGCCGATTGCTCGCCGTAGCCGCGGCCACCGCCGTCGCGACGGGTATTGTCAAGGTGCTCCTCTTTCCAGGCCTGCTCCTGGGGGCGAGCGGTGTCGCCTTCGCCTTTATCATTCTTTCCAGCTTTGCCCGCGCCCGCGCCCGCACCATCCCTTTGACGTTTGTCTTGATCGCCCTCCTCTTTCTCGGAAATGAAATGTACCTCAGCTTTCAGCCGGGAGTGGACGGATCCATTGCGCGCTTCGCGCATCTCATTGGTGGATTTGCCGGAGGTTTCTTTGGGTTCAAGTGGTTGCGGTCGCGCTGAACACGCCTCCCCTTGCACGCAACCGTGGCTTCAGCTGTTCCCCTGAAGGCGATCGAGACTTCGGTATTGAATCGCTTCGAGAAGATGGGCCGTTTCGATGGCCTCCGCCTGGTTCAGGTCAGCGATGGTCCTCGCCACTTTCAAAATCCGGTCGTAAGCGCGAGCGCTGAGCCGGAGCCGCCCCATAACGCTTTCCAGTAAGTCACCCTGTTCTGTCGTGATGGCGCAGTATTGGCGAATTTCCCGAGGCCCCATGTGGGCGTTTATCTTCAAGGGCGTCCCGGAAAAACGAGCTCCTTGAATGTCTCGCGCAAGCTGCACCCGTGCACGTATAACCGCTGAGGATTCGCCCAGACGCGAATCCCGCAGCTCACTCACCGAGAGGGCTGGTGCCTCGACATGGAGGTCGATCCGGTCCAAAAGAGGCCCACTGAGGCGGGAACGGTAGCGCTGGATCTGATGAGGAGAGCATCTCGAATTCTCGGCTGAGAGACCGTCGGGGGTCGGGTTCATGGCTGCAACGAGCATGAACCGAGCAGGCAAGGTGACGCGCCCCGCACTTCGCGAGATTGTTACCGCACCGTCTTCCATCGGTTGCCGAAGAACTTCAAGCGTGCTCCGGCGGAATTCCGGCAACTCGTCCAGAAAGAGAACGCCATTGTGAGCGAGAGAAATCTCCCCAGGCCCGGGAATGGCCCCACCCCCAATCAATCCCACATCCGATATCGTATGATGGGGGCTCCGAAAGGGCCTGTGAAGCGCCAGTGATCCGTTCTCGATTGTTTTTCCGCTCGCAGAATAGACACTCAGAATCTCGAGGTATTCCTCCGGGAAAAGCCTGGGCATGATCGAAGGAATCCGTTTTGCGATCATGGATTTCCCTGACCCCGGTGGGCCGATTAAAATGATATTATGACCCCCGGCTACCGCGACCTCCACCGCACGGCGCACAGCGTGCTGGCCCTTCACTTCGGCAAAATCGGCCAAGGTATCCATCGGCTCTGTGCTTGCCTCTTCCCACTTTCGTTGAGGCATCGGATTCAACACCAGTTCCTTCCGAAGAAAGCGCACGGCTTCATCCAGCGAACGAACCGGGAACACATCAATACCTTCAACGAGAGCCGCCTCCTCGGCCGTCTTCGGCGGAAGAATCAGGCCAGACTTACCCATGTCACGCGCCAGTTGAGCCAGTGCCAAGCCGCCGCGGATCGGACGGGTTTCGCCGCTCAAACTCAGTTCCCCCGCGATGAGATAGTCATCAAGGCCGTCAATTCCTTCCTGAAGAGTGGCACTGACCACCGCAAGAGCGATCGGAAGATCATACAAAGGCCCTTCCTTTCGCAGGTGCCCGGGGGCGAGGTTGATCGTCGTCCGCTGGTGGGGGGTCTCAAACCCCGTATTGACCAAGGCAGAGTAGACACGGTCCTTTGACTCCTTCACCGCCGCGGTGGGTAGGCCGACGACGACCGCAAACGGTTCTCCGTCCTCCCCGGTATTTACCTCCACTTCCACCGGCACAGCCTGAATCCCTTGCAAGGCCCCGGAAATCGCTACAGCCAACATCAACACAAAGCGTAAAAATACAAACGAACGAGTCGAGTGCATATCATCGAGTAGTTGAACTTAAAGATCTTCACAAACGGCTTGAAGGGAACTTCCATCATCTCATCATCCGAAAATCATTCACCAAGTTGGCGTCAGGCGATTCCCTTCGCCTCAACGCAACCGCTGGTATCCCATCCGAAATTTCCCTCTCATGTATCGAGCCCTTATCCTTTTCGCTGCGCTTCTCGCAACCACAGCAGCCTCTGCCCAACGTATGCTCCTCGTCCGGGAAGGAGCTGACGAATACCTGGTCCGCCAAGTAACAGGCGAACACGTGCACTACCTGAGACAGGGAAATCTTGTCCGCATTGCCATCGCCGATGCCGAAATGCGGCTGGCACCAATGGATACTTTCAAGCCTGGCTATATCTGGCTGGTGTCCGGCGAGTTTGAGGAAGCCGATGCACCCGATGGATTGGCTCGCGTCCAACTCAATGCACGCATAATGGCAACCCGCAACCTCGATGATGTCGCTCTGGTGGTGACACTCGAAGGTCCATCCACCACAAGAACCGTGGTCGCCCACCCCATCGGAAACCTCATTCGAAACGAAGAAAAAGCGGTTGATTTCGCTCTCGAAGTCCTTGCCGAGAGTGAAGGACTTACCCTCGACTCCTTCTTCATTTCCGGCGGGCTAGAGCTTCGAAGCGGTAATCAGCGATTCCTTTCGCCCACACCCTACGATTATTACTTGAAGGACGTCGTCCAAGGCCGCCCCCAGGATGGTGCCATCGCGGTGATGCGCAGCCGACCACCAGCACTCGTTCACGACACCATGGGATCAGCCCTAAAGGGTAAAGTAATGCTCGACGTCAGCGTCGACGCAGCAGGCTACGTCACCGCGGCCGAAGCCGTCGAATACGACGACTGGCGCCTCGCAGAGAGCGCCTTGCGTGCTATCTATCTCTGGCACTTCAAGCCTGCCATTCAGGATGAAAAACCCATCGCGGCCAAGGTTCGCCTCCCTTTTGTCTTTTAAGCTCCAATCGAGTC
>CAYOIB010000131.1:0-4273 GCA_964403935.1 uncultured Puniceicoccaceae bacterium
TCGGGCCGATAACCCAGCTCCTGGGCCAGGCGCCGGATCCGCTCACGTGTTTTCACGCTCGTCGTGCCTGTGCCCGTCAACGCCTGTGAGGCCGTGCCCAGCGAGACACCCGCCGCCTTGGCAAGCGACCGCAAACTGATCGAAGGCGGGGGCAATGGGTTCTCAGGCACCGGATAAAGGGTTCAACATGAACAGGTTCATTTTCCGGGAAATTGCTTCCGTCAAGTGAGAAAAGCAATATCCGCAGTGTTTTCGTTAACCAATAACCTAAAGACCTCCTGTTCATTATGAAATACCTGTACCTTCTCCCGGCCCTCGTTGCCTTGCCGGCTTTCTTGCCGGCCCAGATCCTCGTTGATTTTAATGGCCCGACGGCGTATAACGAACCCGGCTTTCTCGCTGTCACGGTTCCACCTTCCAGCTCCAGTCCTCTCTCCGATTTCGCTATCGGCGATGGCATCCTGTTGAGTGTTCAGGGGTATTGGAATCATGGGGGCCGCACCCGTAATGCCAATAACCTGACCGCGCACCCCGACTTCTTCCGCGATGGGGCCACGGGCAGCCGCTATGGTGATACGACTAATCCCGAGGCACGCGCTTTGGATTTCGTCTTTTCGGGTTTGAGTGCCAATACCGACTACACCCTCGGCTTTTGGTCTTGGGACAACCAGTATAACAACAACGGCAACCACGTCGATTTCGTCAACACGACGGGAGGGGCCAGTGACCTCGTTGGAACGGTGGATCTGCAAGGCGTCCGGCCTGCCTCGCTCAGCGATGCCTACACGGAGTTCACCTTGACCTCTGATGCCTCCGGAATCATCTCCCTGGACGTTTTTGGCCGTGCTGATTCACCAAGCGGACAGCCCGGTGTGCTCATCAATGGCCTGACAATCATTCCGGAGCCTTCCACCGTCGCCCTGATCACAGCGGCGTTTGCTATGGGCATCGTCGTGGTCTTGCGTCGTCGACGCTAAGATTGACCTCCTGGCTGGACGCAGCCTGACCTTTTGACGGCCGTGCGGTTTCTCCGTACGGCCGTTCTTTTTGTGCGCCCGGCAAGAGCTTTCATTTGCGAATATCTTCTAAAAAGACCGATTTCGGGCTCTGGGGGGCTAATTTCGGGGAGGGGGCCGTTGCCGGCGTCCAAAATGTCATTGCGATTAGCGCAATCGGATTCTTTCATTTTTATTCCCTTTCCGTGCATGCTTTGTGCCGGGAGATCAAGTTCACCTCTACTTCGCTCAATGAGAAAAATACCCAAAATTCTACTGCGGCCATCCCTCTGGATGTCTCTTTCTACGCTGCTCTTTTCCAGCGTCGGTCTGCGGGCCGATATTCCGCAGGATTTGCGCCCCCTTGGAATGGGTCTGGGCGGCTTTACGTATTATAGTGGCAGCCCATTTGCCAATTCGATGCTTTCGGGGGCTGATTGGCTGGAGTTTTCATCCGGTGGGTGGGGCAGCGGCATCTACCTGTGGGAGACCAATGGCAATCTCAACCCGCAGTTCGACGCTAATGGTTATCCCCTGTATCTAAAGCCGGGGACGTCGCTGCGTCTGCTGGTCTGGCCCTACGGTGTGGGAAATTCCAATAACCCCCCCACCTGGCCCGAACGCAGCTCGCAGGGGATCGGTAAGTGGGTCCTCACCTGGGAGGGGGAGGGCGACCTTCGTCTCAATGGGGGCGGGGCAACGTACCTGACAGGGGAATCCAGTGGAAGTGCCCAAGGGAGCCTGACGGATGGACGACGCGTCTACCAGATGGGCCCGGTGAACACTTTGGGGCCGGGGCATTTGACCGTGCTCTCGGTGAATCCGAACAACCCGATCACGGATATCAAGATCTGGATGCCAGACCCATCTGACCCGACGAACAAGTCACTCGAAAACTCGGGACAGTTCTGGCACCCGACATTCCTTGAGCAGATGTCCTCGGAGGATTTCCAGTACCTGCGGTTCATGGACTGGGGCGCGACCAATCAGAGCCCGCAGCAGGATTGGTCCGACCGCCGTCGTCCGGATCACGCGACGCAGCGGGGTGTTCTTCACCGGCGCTCGCCCGCTCCAGGGGTCGGTAATTTCGCCGGGAATCGGGTTACGGGCATCGCTTATGAATATATGATCGATCTCGCGAATACGCTGGAGATGGACATGTGGGTCTGTGTTCCACACATGGCGACGGACGACTATGTCACCAAGCTCGCCCAATTGATCCTCTACGGTTCGGATGGCTTCAATCCCTATACAGAGCCTCAGGCCAATCCGGTTTATCCACCGCTCGATCCGAACCTCCGCGTTTGGGTGGAGTATTCCAATGAAGTGTGGAGCAATGGAAACTCCTTCCCGCAGGGCAACTGGGCTGAAGCTCAGGGCCAGGCACAGGGACTGAGCCCCAATGCAAAAGCACGCTTTAATGCCCGTCGCTACTCTCAGATCTGGAGCCTTTTTCAGGAGACGTTTGGGGGTTCAGAACGCATCGTTCGCGTGGCTGCAATCTGGGCCGGAAGTGACAACTATACCGTGCCGTTCTTTGAAGAGTTGGCCGCTTATGGGCCGACGTTGACACCAGCGGTGAGCACCGACGCCGTCGCCCCCACCACCTACTTCGGCAATGGCATCCAGGACTGGGCCTACGAGCAGGCCAACCTGAACCGGGGCACCGATCGGCAGTGGTTCCACACCGAGGAAGATTTCGTTCACAACACCAGCACCGGAGCGGAACGCCCCGTGTCGGTTCCCCTGAGCGATCCTTATTGGGAGAATAGCGACCGCTTGATCGAACAGCATGAGGCCACCTTCCTCGAGTGGAAGAAGCGCATTTTCTCCGGATCCCGAGCCGCTGGCGGCGGCCCTGATTCCACCGGCATCAACGGTGGCTTCCAGGAAAACCTGCTCTCCCATATTACGTCCATCTTCGGCCAGCGCCTGGCAATCGCCGCCTATGAAGGCGGGCCTTCCTTGTACACCGATTACTATGACTCCGGGGATGTCCGGGACGACGGGGTGACCAATTATATGGTCACCTTGAACCGGAACCCCGCTTTCCGTGAGGTCTACAAGGTGCAGCTCAATATGGCCAAGGCCAAGGGCCTCGATACGCACAGCCTCTTTGTCGATGTCAGCCTTTGGGGTAAATATGGCCAGTGGGGTCACTTGGAGTATCCCGGCCAACCCTTGGAGGAAGCAATCAAATGGAGCGCAGCCAGTGAGTGGGCCGAAGATATGGCCCATATTCGCCAAGTTGATAACCCGCTTGGGGCGCGTCCCGAATTCGTCACCCCGGCAGAGCTGCCCTTCGCCAATTACCGTACGCCTTATCAGGCGGAGATCGTCGTGACGGGTGGAGATGTCGGACTCGATGGTTTGGACATCAGCGTCGTGGGCAGTGTCCTGAGCGAAGGAATGACGATCGCTCCCGTGCCAGGTGATCCTCACCGCCTCCGAATCAGTGGCACGCCGCAAGAAGGTGGGTGGAACTACGTTTATTTGCGGGCCGTTGATGACGACGGCGACGCCGCCTGGCGTGTCTATAACCTCTATATCGCCGGAGGAGCGGGGACCCTGGTCGAGGCCGATATAAGCGGAGGCTTTGACGGTGTGAGTGATCTGCCGTGGACGGCTGCCCACTATGTGGGTTCTAATATTGAATACTCGGGTATCGATATCGGGGCTCCTTTTGTTCGTCCAGGTGGCACCGCCATCGGGACGGATGGAAGAGGGGTGCGGATCTATGACGATCCCGAGGGAATTCGCTTTTCGGTCGACCAGGGCGCAGCAAGCCAGAACGACTCGACCTTGGCCTCGGCCATTCTTGATGATGAATACTTCAAGGTTACTGTCACACCGAAGCCAGGAGTATCGCTGGATCTGCGTGAAGCTGAATTCCGCCTGACCTGGCTTCGTCGTGATTATCATGCGCCGCGCCGCTTCGATGTCTTCACCTCCGTCGAAGGATTCACTGATGGAAATCAGATCTATACCTTGGCCAATATGCCAAATTCCGGTGCGGTGACAGAACACGTCTTCCGACTCCCCGATTCGGAAGCCTACGCGGATCTGACGGCTCCTGTTGAATTCCGTGTCTATCTTTATGGTAGCCAATACGCACACCAGGCCAAGCTCCTCGGCTTCAAGCTCTCGCAAGATCCTGCACGCGTGACGGAGAGCGACGCCTATGCAGACTGGGCGGGTGCCATCGAATGGGGTGGCGCCGATGCCAGTGCCGGGGCGGATCCCTTCAACCACGGGATCACCAACCTCATGGCCTTTGC
>CAYOIB010000132.1:0-4059 GCA_964403935.1 uncultured Puniceicoccaceae bacterium
GTCTCCCTTATGATCGTAATGCTGCCTGAAGTTCTTCCCATCGTCGCTGATCAGGCAATGCGCCGCTCCACTGTTGTGGAACATATACCATTTGTTGCCTACGCGAAAACAGTGGGGTGCCTGAATCCGCCCTTCAGTATATTCCAAACTCATGTCCGTCGTCCAAAAGATACCTTTCGGTTCCCAATCCGTCTCGGTCAGACTCTGACTCTCCCACCGGTAGAATAGACGGGTCTGTCCCGGAAAGCTCGTATACCGAATACAGGCCACCAGCTGCCATGTGCCATCCTCCGCTTGGAAGATCGTGAAGTCAGTGACTTCGTGTTCCGTCCCGTTATTGTAAGGACCCACGTCGGGCTGACGGGATGTGACCCGCCACCAGTTACCTTCCAGCTGTGGCACCTCCTGAGCACTCAGTGACGGCATGACCAAGAGGAAAATAAGCGCGGCCACCAAAACCAAACACCCCAGGCGAGACAGCTTATTCATCGATATGAGAACGCTAAACGAGTATTTCATTGCATTATAATTTCAGATTGTGTCGGCATCAGCCTCACCAATACTGCCAACCGTCAAAGGGTCCGCCGTAGTTGAAGTGCCAGCGTCCAACACCCTCACCCGTCCAGCTCCAGTGACTCTGACCCTCGAAAACGTAGAGAAAGATGCTTTCAGAGATGGATTCCTGTGCGATGAAAACAAATCCAGGGCCTTCGTAGTAGTAAACATAGGGGTACAACCAATCCCAAATCCATCCATGCTCTGTGTACTTTGGCTCTTCTGAGAGCTCCCCAAAGACAGGCTCTGGCGAATCTTCTTCTACCCATATCGTCATGGACGCCGAGTCCGCAGAACCCTGCCCGTCGGAAACCTTCACCGTAAAGACATACTCACCCGCCTCCAGCGGGGTTCCTGACAAGATTCCAGCCGCAAACAGGTTCAATCCTGGAGGAAGTCGCCCCCCATCGACAACCCAGTTTCGGACAGCATCCCCACCTGCCGCACTAAAAGCGATGGAATAGGTCGTTCCAACATGACCGTTTGGCAGATCCGCCATCACAATTTTGACCGGGGGCGGAGTCTGGATCTCAATGGTAAACTCCCTTGTATTCGTGTCTCCGTCGGCATCCATCGCCTGGACTGTGAACGTGCTTTCTCCCGCAGTCGTCGGCGTACCCATCACAATCCCGGCGCTGTCCAGGATGAGTCCATCCGGGAGCGAACCGCTCGTGATCGACCATTCAATCAATCCATTTCCAGACATGGAAGAAAAGGCGAATGCATACGCCCGGCCAACAGTGCCCTGGATGGTAGCAGCCGTAACAATCTCAGGTGCCGTATCCGGGTAACTCAAGGGGAAGGTCCGCTCCAGACCTTCCCAGTCGCCTTCCGTCAGCACACTGAACGAGCCCAGCTCAATCCAGTTGCTGCCGTCGTTTGATACCGACACAATCAAGCTGCCAGGTCCCCGCCGGGCCTCATTCACCCGGATGCGGAGATTATCGAATTCCTGTCCACCGGCGGTTGTTATTGTTAATGTCGAGGTGCCTGATTCCCCTTGCAGGTCCCAGATACTACTGGTGGAGCCATCGTAGGCATGCCATCCATTCAAACCCGTTGCATTGAGATCTGGGCTCGAGCCCGTGAGGCGGGGAGCAGGATACGCCTCCTCTCCGACCAGCCAATCGATCTCCGCAATCGCTCCCCAGGCACCTGTCACACCGTGCAAGATCTCAAGACGATATTCCGCTGTGCTTGAACCGCTCTCGGCAACATCAATCGTGGCCGCCCTCACCGCGCTTCGATGCTCATTAGTCACCCGAACCCAGACTTCATAGGTCCCGCCTTCCATGAACAGAGCAACTCGCGTCGCCTCCCCGGGAACAAATCCATTCCCATCATCTATATCCCACTCGAAAGTCAGCGACCGGCCCTCAGGATCAGAAGAGGCCGAGGCATCAAGAAGGACAGCGAGCGGGGCCGTTCCGACGACAGGCGTCGCCGTCAATTCAGCCACCGGCGCCGGACCCGTTGGCTCCCCCGGCCTGCTGTCAGGCGGGTTTGCCAGAACCCATTCCTGTAAGGCCCGCAACTTCGGCGCTTCACTTGCAGGCTGTCCGGTGTAATCCCGCAATCCAAAGGAGCCGTTATCACCATTGTTTGATGTGCTGCTGTAATGGACGAAGAGCGTAAAATACGGCTTCATCGCATCAAAATACTCCAGATAGATGTTATACATCTCCGGATGGTGATTAGGCGCAAGAGCGTCGACGATGATGTGCTGCCCCCCTTCATACGCCACCAGCTCGAGCCCAAACTTGCCCACCACGACCGCGTGCTGATCCTGCACATTTTTCAGTCGACTGCTCGTACCGGAATTATTCCACCGATGCGTGAAGAGATCCGTGCGCAAAAGCTCCCAGACGTTTGGATCACTGCCCGGCAACCCGTTCCCCCCGAAGTAGGGCGCAATCGCATAGGCTTCCGGCAAGGCACCAGTGGGATTAAAGCCTGCCTCATGGAAGAGTGGCGTCAGATGAAGATGCTCCGTCATCCATGCATTTGTGGACCAACCAGCAAGAACATTGATCACCCGATCTGATTCCTCTCCCCACTCCTCCTCAAAGATCGCCCACATTTCAGCCGAGCGATATGCCTGCCAGCGCATCGCCGTGCCAAAGGTGTCGCCCGGTTGATCCGGACGCTGCAGCCCGAGCTCGATCCCTTTTTCCAGGGCATACTGCTGCTCACGCTGATAGTTCCAGAACTCATTCGCCAACTCCACATAGACCCGGAGATCCGGGTCCAGATACTGCCGGATCAAGCGTGCCAACTGACGCATGTAATTGTCATCCGCCTGCGCCGGAAGTGTCACCCAATAGTCAGCCCCCGCCCGGTTGCACAGATCTATCTGCCACTCATACGCCAGCCCGGGGCCTTCGCCCGTCCCAACAGCGTTGCCGACGAAATTGTCCCGGCTCTCTGGATCCATTCGCTGGGACCACATCCTAATGGGCCCGTTTGTATCACGGAGCGGATTGGTCGCGTTCCAATGCATCGGACGGAACACTTCAAACATCTTGTTGTCTTCAAGAAATTGCGGGTTCCAAACGTTGAAGCCACTCACCCAGGGGTTGACCGGAAGACTCGATCCGGCAACGAAGGGTTTCTCCTCCACCCAGTCAGCAAGGTAAAAGAAATTTGTCCCCACCCTCATCCCGTCCACCGACGACATGAGGAACAGGGCAGAAAACGTCAAAGCGAGTGAAATATTTCGTTTCATAAAGCAGGCCTCAATAAGGAGTTCTCGATTTTAAAGAGCCTCGGTCACAGATGCTGCTATAACAAAACAACACCCGCTCCCCGGCCCTTCTCATCCGGCGATTTCAATTCGATGCCACACCCCGCACCCCCTCGTCAAAGACACCATTCCGGAACCTGTTCCGATCAGAATGGCAGCGCCCAAAGATTCTTTAAAAGTGAGGTGGTTTCATGCTCTGGCTTCAATGATGAGAGAAGTCATTCCGCGGCGTTGTCCGCGAGGCCCTCTACAGCGCCGTGGAAGAGGAACAAGCCTCCTCGCGCTGCGGCACACCCTCATACGCCGGATCGGGACGCTCCCACGCGCCCTGCCCGCACGCCGCAACCAATCCTTCTTCCAGACCCTCACAGCACGAGTGCCCTCTATGGCAGCGTCGTTGTCCAATCCCCGAAATGAGGTTCTAAATGGGAGGCAGATGCCCCTCGGCCAACAGGCTGAGGGGCGAAACAAACAACAGAAAGCCAAATGATCAACAGGATTGAAGGACTGACAGGACAAGAGGATTCATGCACTGAGCTCTGCCCGTTGCCATCCTTACCCGGACGCGGGCAGCCCCGACCCATACCTGCTGGAACAATGCTGGGGTCGTTCCAGCCTTGGGCGGTCGGGCGCCTTTCGAGTGACTTAACGCCTCAAGCCCGCGCACCAAAGCAAGAAGGCCCGTCGCTTTCGCGACGGGCCCCTTGCTTACTAACCTCTGTTATCTGGTCTGTGCTGCTATCTATACCTTACTATCTCCA
>CAYOIB010000133.1:0-3945 GCA_964403935.1 uncultured Puniceicoccaceae bacterium
GCTTTTAACTTCCGTGATGGTCCGTGTCATTCCGTGGATAGATGGCTTGGTCTGTGGTTGGAGCTGGCCAGGATCCACATTTTGGCAAATGCGGCTACGGAGCCGGTCTTGAGGATTCCTTGGCGCGGGCGATCCAATCTGGAGCTTGGCTGATGACTCGGGCCGCCGCAAGCGACGACACCGCGGGGGCAAAGTCTGAGCGGCGAGGGAGGCTTTGGTGTCGCCAATGATGAAGTTACGAAAACTGCAGCCTCGCGGGAGGTGCGGAGGCGCACTTCAATCAGGGCGAAGTTGATCAGGCGGTATCAACTGGTTCGGAGGAGCCATCCGGAAGGGTCTTTCGAAGCATTCTTGCCGCTGACCTGGAGCCCGCTCCATGGCCGCCCCCTTTATAGCCAATGAACTACACGAGGCTCCGGGCAATGCGCACCAGTTCAACGAAAGATTTGGCCTGCAAGGACGCACCGCCAATGAGGCCGCCATCGATATCTTCCTTTGCCAGGAGGTCGGCAGCATTCCCAGGCTTCATTGAGCCACCATAGAGAATGCGAATCTTCGCTGCCGCCGCCGGGCTGAAGTTATCGCTCAACCAGCCACGGATGAAACTATGAACTTCCTGCGCCATCTCTGGCGTGGCGGTCTTGCCGGTTCCAATCGCCCAAACCGGCTCATAGGCAATGACAACATTCTCCACTTGATCGGCGCTTATTCCGGCCAGGCCGCCCTCAAGTTGGGCCTGAATGACCTTGGTCGTGTTGTCCGATTCGCGCTGATCCAGAGTTTCGCCGACACACAGAATCGGCTTGAGCGAACTTTCGAGGGAGGAAACCACCTTCTCGTTGATGAACGCGTCTGTTTCCCCGAAATACTCACGACGCTCGCTGTGCCCCAGGATCACGTAAGTGCAGAACAATGAACGCAACATGACCGGTGACACTTCACCGGTGTAGGCACCTTCTGATTTTGGGTAGACATTCTGCGCACCCATCTGGACCGTCGAATCCCCGATGACCCGGGCACAGGACTCCAAGGCCGTAAATGGCGGGCAAATAACCACGCCGACGTCGGACTGGGTCCCGATTTCCATATGAATTTCACGAACGAGCTCGGTGCCTTCAGCAGCCGTCTTGTTCATCTTCCAGTTTCCAGCGATCAGGTAACGGCGAATACTTGTAGTCATGTCAGAGGAGAATGAGTCGAATAAATCGTTAAAGGGCTAGACCGGTTATTTCCGGTCAAGGGCAAGGACGCCGGGGAGTTCTTTTCCTTCAAGGAATTCCAGGCTGGCACCGCCACCGGTGCTCATAAAGGTGACACTCTGGCTATAGCCACTGCGACGAATCGCCTTCACCGAATCGCCCCCACCAATGATCGAGACGCAATCCGCTTCAGCCACGGCCTGGGCAATGGCAAAGGTCCCTTGGGACGCTTCCGGAATTTCGAAGATACCCATCGGACCATTCCAAAGCACCGTCTTGGCACCGCGAATCTCTTCGCTGTAGCGCTTGATCGTCTTTGGGCCGATGTCCACGCCTTCCCAAGCGTCATCAATGCTTCCTTCAAAAATCTTGGTCTCGCCCAATGTACCCCCATCAAAATCCAGGTCACTGCAGGCGATGTTGTCTTCGGGGATGAGAAATTTGACGCCCTTCTCTTCCGCCTTCTTCAAGGCTGCCTTGGCCGTATCGACCTTGTCTGGCTCGGAGAGGCTCTTTCCAACCCGACCACCCAGGGCGAGCCTGAAAGTGTAAGCCATGGCACCTCCGATGAGGATGGCGTCCGCCTTGTCGAGGAGCGCATCGATCACGGTGATCTTATCACTGACCTTGGCCCCACCGAGAATGACGACAAAGGGCCGATCCGGTTTCTCAGTCTTCTCCCCCAGGAATTCCAGCTCTTTCTGGATCAGATAGCCCGCCACACAGGTGCCCACATGATGGGTCACACCTTCGGTTGACGCGTGCGCCCGGTGAGCCGTGCCAAAGGCGTCGTTCACATAGATGTCCGCGATGGAACCCAGCTTCTTTGCAAATGCCGGATCGTTCTTCTCTTCCTCAGGATGAAAACGGACATTCTCGAGCAACACAACTTGCCCATCGAGCATAGCGCTCACCGCCACCTCGACCCGATCGCCAATGCAATCGTCGAGGAAGGTGACCGGCGAGCCCAGTTTCATGGAAAGATCGAGTGCCACCGACTGAAGACTGAACGCTTCCGACCGCTGGCCCTTCGGACGCCCCAGGTGACTGCAAAGGATGACCTTTGCCTTCTTCTCCACCAGATAGCGAATTGTCGGAAGAGCGCCAATGATGCGGGAGTCATCCGTGATGGCCCCGTTCTTCAGCGGAACGTTGAAATCCACGCGAACGAGGACGCGCTTTCCCGATACGTCAATATCTTCAATTGTTTTGATAGCCATGGCAGGTTGTGAAGAAAAATCCAACAGGTCTCTCGGACAGGACGCTTCCCACTGGAGGCCGCGTTGCTCGAATTAAAAGGAAAAAGCCGCCCCTGCTCCGGAAAGACAAAAGGAACAGGGGCGGCAAAAGAAATTGAAAGGGTTAAAGAGCTATAACCTTCTTGAGCAGGTCGACGATACGGTTGGAGTAGCCCCACTCGTTGTCATACCAGGCAACCAGCTTGAAAAAGGTGTCGTTCAAACCGATACCGCTGCCCGCATCGAAGATCGACGATGCTGTGCAGTGAATGAAATCGCTGGAAGCAACTTCGTCTTCGGTATATTCGAGGATGCCCTTCAAGCTTCCTTCAGAAGCTTCCTTCATCTTGCGGCAGATTTCTTCGTAGCTTGTTGGCTTCTCCGTCTTCACCGTCAGGTCCACCACCGACACCGTCGGCGTCGGCACGCGGAAAGACATACCGGTCAATTTGCCCTTCACTTCGGGAAGAACCAGGCCAACGGCCTTGGCCGCACCCGTCGTTGACGGAATAATGTTGATGGCCGCGGCGCGCCCACCCTTCCAGTCCTTCCGACTGGGTGCATCAACCGTCTTCTGCGTCGCGGTGTAAGCGTGAACAGTGGTCATCAACCCTTCGACAATTCCGAAGTTGTCCAGAACCACCTTTGTCAGCGGAGCCAAGCAGTTCGTTGTGCAGGAAGCGTTGGAAATCAGCGTGTCCTCAGCAGTGAGCGTGTCAGCGTTCACCCCAATAACAACCGTCTTCACGCCGTCGCCCTTTCCAGGTGCCGTGATGATCACGCGCTTCGCGCCGGAGTCGATGTGACCCTGTGCGGCCTTGTCCTCGACAAAGAGCCCGGTGGACTCGATCACAATATCGACGCCCAGATCCTTCCACGGCATGGCCTTCGGGCCTTCCCGCACCGCGAGGCACTTGATGCGCTGCCCATCGACGACCAAGGTATCGTCTTCCGCAAGATCCGGAGACGACTTCTCGCTCGTTACCGTGCCTTGGAAACGGCCCTGGACCGAATCGTACTTCAGCAAATAGGCGAGGTTGTCCGCAGGGACGAGGTCATTGACCGCGACCACTTCGACGTCCTTGCCCAGAAGCCCTTGTTCGACGATCGCCCGGAAGACGAGGCGGCCAATACGACCGAATCCATTGATTGCTATTTTGGTTGCCATAATGAAATCCTGAAATGTTCACCTATAGAAGGAACAGGCAGGCTTGAATTCGCAAGCTCTTCCACCATTCCGACGAGTCGATCAGGACAATCCATGCCCCTTTCCTAAGCAAGCGAATAGTACCCAAAGATCACAAAATCCCAGAGCTTTTGGTTATTCCAAACCGAGAGTTCATCAGCAAATCTTATAAACCTATTGGCCCCGCTTTGCCCTCCCCCTTCCACCCTGCCCTCTGACAAACCAAAGTCGCTATTCACCGAATCCCACCAATCCATACAGAACAAAGACATCCCTCCTTCCGTGCTTTTCCGTGTTCTTCCGTGTTCTTCCGTGGACCCTC
>CAYOIB010000134.1:0-3783 GCA_964403935.1 uncultured Puniceicoccaceae bacterium
TGTGGAGATCGCTCAACCCATATAGAGTGATGATTCCGGCGGTGGCGCTGAGCGGCTGCAGGACCAGGAGACTGAGGATGCAGAAGAGGCCCATATCGCGGGGCGTGGCCAGCCCCCGCGAGATCCGCCATCGCCAGAAGAGGTAGCCCCCGAGGACGGCCTGCGAACTGTTCGTCAATCCGAGAATCACACTGGCGTCGGGGCCAAGTCCCTGCGAGAGCGCGAGGAGACACTGCCCGGCAAAAAGTCCCGTCCAGACGCGCGGTCCAAAGAGGATGGTCATCCCGAGAGCGAGGCCTTCAGGCAAAAACAACACGCTTGTAATGACGCCTTCTTCGAAGCCTGTCGCAAAAGCCAACTTCCCAAGGGCAAAGTAGCCAATGGCAGCAAAGAGGGACAGTGCAAAGGTTTGTTGCCGCGGTCCCAGCGTTGACAGCGGCTGGCTGATCGAGCCAAGCCAGCGCGGGGATTCTCTCGAAGCTTCCATTGGTTGCACGAAGGTAACTTCCGAGTGGCTTCAGGGACAAGCGGATTCAGGGGGGCTTATCTCCGGATCGGGTTCAGTACATCGATCTCCCGGAGTCCTGTTAAGGGGCGCACAGTTTGAAAACTTCCGAAGTTTCTCCGCCGGGATCCACGCCTCCCTCGCCGCTTCGAAGCCGCAGATATTCGTACAGTGGGAAAGGTCGATCAGGGGTCAGGGGCCGGGGCCAAAGCAGATCTCAATTAGCCGGATCAACCTCAACAAACAACAACCAGGCTCCACCCCTGGCGGAAGGACATCGACCGCACCGTGCGCGCGACCGTCTAGCAAGAGCCTGCTACCCCACAGGCTCGAGGGCGGCGGAGAGGATGGCGCGGGTGCTTTCGTGTCGGTGACAGATGAGGAGGCGGCTGCTTGAGCGGGTGAGGGCGACAAAGATCTTCTTGGTGTGGGCGCGAATGCGTTCGATCCGCTCGCTTTCATCAAGGGCGAGGTCCGCCTCTGTGGAGAAGAGTGTATCGAGGCCGCCGACGATGACGACGGGGGCTTCCAGGCCGGTGCAGGTATTGATCGTGCAGACGCGAATGCATCTTCGGTCGCGGGCTTGCCCGGCCTCGACTACCTGTCCGGGATGGCAACTTTCCAGGTGACGGATCAGGTCCTTTGCCTGTTGGAAGTTTTCATGAATGACAAGGATTTGACCGGGTTCGAGACCACGCTCGAGGGCGGCGGAGACTTCATTGGCAATGACTGCTCGTTCGTCCTGAAGGGTGCGGGTGTATCGAAAAGCTGGAGGATCGCCCTCCGGAAGGTCGGTCAGAGCTTCGTCGTCGGGGAGGTTGACTTCGTCGCTTTCGGCGAGTCCCCGGCTTAAATAAAAGCGGCGGGCGAACTCCATGATCTGGCGGGTGTTTCGGTAGGGTCGCTCCAGGCGATGTGCGCGTCCACGAACTTCGCGTCCGAGGACCTGATTCCATGATTGTCCGTTGCGAAGGAAGCCTTGGGTGGGGTCGGCCACGAGGAAGAGGTTGCCGTGATCGGGATGAAGGGCTGCGCGGACGCAGGCGAACCAGACGGGAGCGAAGAATTGGGCTTCATCAATGAAGATAGCATCGTAGCTTTGTGGCCGGATCTTGCCGCTCTCGAGTCGGCGAAGGAGGCGTTGCGGGATTCCCGGCCAATCGGTCTTGCCGAGTTTCTGCAAGGTCGTGCGGTATTGGTGATAGAGATTGAAGACGGTTTCCCGCTGACTCTTTTGCAAGGCGCGCTGACGGCCCACGCGCTCGACTTCAAGGTACCATGCACGGGTCGGCGGTGCGACGGCATTGTCGGAGATCCATTCGAACTCCTCCTGGAGAAAGGCCGTCGGCAGGTGCACGGGGGTGGGGCTTTCGGCCACCAGTCGTTCAATGAGTGCTTTGAGCGCCCACGGCTGGGCGATGTCGAAGCGCATGTGCTGGTTGATCCACTGGTAGAAGGTGCTCCATTCGATCCGGAGGGAGGGGTCGAGTTCGTCTGCCCTGGCCGCCAGATCAGCTCGGAGGGCCTTGTTGTGCATCAGGACGAGGATCCGGGCGTCACGGTTGAGCTTGGCCGCGAGGCGGGCGCGGAGCATCAAGACGAGTGTCTTCCCGCACCCCGCCACGCCTGTGACGAGTCGGAGGGATTGGGAGACGGCCACTTCCTCGGCATCGGCGGAGAGTTCGAGGTCCCGTTTCACGGCAGCCTCTTGGTCGAAATCGACGAAGAACTCGGTTTGGCTGGCGCGGAGAGATTGGGTTGCCTGCTGCGGGCCCACCCAGGGGGCGGGGATGCTGGTCTCTGGCGAGAAGCGGCCTTGGAGGCAGCGCATGAGAAGGTCCCCGAGTGGATTGGTGGCAAAGCGCGCCATGTGATTCAGAAGGGCTTCACTGGCGCACCCGCCGCGCCCAACAAGAAAGTAGTCCGGCCAGTTGGCAACTTCTGCGAGGCGATGGATGAGGGCCTCTGAAACACGCGGGAAAAGAATCCACTTTCGGATACCGACGATTGTGTCACCGGGCCTTTCAAGGTCTTCGACAACGGTCTCGATGAACTGTTCGATCCGGTGTCGCTCTTTCAAGTCCAGCCGTTCGGCCAAGGTGGCTGATTCAAAGAGCCCGCCTTGGAGCAGGGCCTCAACATCGGCTGGACCAGCCTCGCAAACGGCGATGAGAAAGACATAGCGCCGGCGGTAGCAAACCAGGAACTCGGGCCTCGGCTGGCCGTCCAGGGCGTAGGCAATGCGGCAGATAACCTGCTCGCTTTGAATGCGCTTTATTTGCTGCCAGATGCGGGCCACCGCCTTGGGGAGCCGAGCCGGGCAGGTCTCTGGAATCATTCGAGCCATCGTCTCAAATCTGGATCTCGGTCGAGGCGGCGCGCAGGCTGCGCCAGTCTTCGATGGCTTCCTGAATGGCGTCTGTGTGGTGCTCGGTGGCGAGGAAGTGCTCGCTCGCAAGAACTATGGCCTTTGTCCGTGCCCGGCTCACCGCTACATTCAGGCGCTGCGGAAGATAAAGGAACTCGCTGATGGCATCAATAAAACCGGCATCACTCGCGGCTGTGCTGACGATAATGATCGATCGTTCCTGGCCTTGCATGCGTTCTACCGTGTCGATGACAATTCGTTGGATGAGGTCCGGGGGGAGGCTCTTGCCGTTTCTCAGCCGGTTGCGGATGACGCGGGCCTGCCGTCGAAAGGGGGTGACAATACCGATGTCTTCGAGGGCATGCCCCCGGCGGTGGAGCTCGGTCACAAGCTGGGCGATGATGCCCGCCTCTTCCATGGAATAGTGGCGGGTCACTGTGACATGCGTCGGAATCCAGACCAGGGTGGCGTCGGGCGACAGCGCGCGCTGCAACCACTCGGAAGAGGCGCTCCCGGACAACTGCAGTGTTCGATCGCGGGCTCCTTCCCAGGAATGGAGATCCCCGAGGTAGAAGCTATCGCCCACCCACTGCGCGAGTGCAGCATTGAGACGGTAGGTGACGTTGAGTTGCACGAGATCGCGCCTGGTGCCAAGAGTCCCAAAGAGGGAATGGTTTGAGGCTTCCCAGGGGCGGCATGATGTCACCACGGGTGGCAGTTGTTTGGGATCACCGATGATGACGTAAGTGTCCGCTGAAAGCATGGCCATGATGGCTAACGGCAAGGTCATCTGGCTGGCTTCATCGATCAGGACGGCATCGAATTCTACGCCGTTCAGGCGGCGGCTGCGGGCACCGAAAGGCGTCGCGCCGATCACATAAGGGCGTTGTTCATCGGTGAAAGGCGGCTT
>CAYOIB010000135.1:0-3727 GCA_964403935.1 uncultured Puniceicoccaceae bacterium
TTTGTCCGGGGCGTGCTATTAATCTCAGCACCCCTATTCTATTCGGCTTCCAGTCTCGGAGCGGCCCCGCTCTTGGCTTCCGAAGACTTCGCCGCCTATGATCCGGCGCTTCCTCTCTACAGTCAAACGGGGGGCGGAACCGGGTTTGCTCCGAAGTGGACGGTAAGCTCTTTCGGCGCAACATGGGGCGAGCCCTTGGTGGCCGATTCGGTGACGCAGTCCGGCACCTTTGTAACGGAGGGCCAGAGCTTCAGGGGCGGTCATGGCCGCCTCCAGCGCCTTCTGGAGGAACCCGTAGATAGTGGCACAGTTTGGGTTTCCACCGTGATGGAGCGCATCGGGACCAGCGGCACCATGCAGTTTTGGATCGGGAGTGGAGAATCGGTCAGCCCTGATCCCGAAGCGGCCCCAATTGACCCGCAGATTCTCCATGTAGATGTTGTCGCCGGTTTTCGCCTGCTGGCCGAGGATGCACCGGAATTTTTCGATGTCACTGGAACCTGGTCAGCTGATGAAGAAGCGAGAGCCGCCGAGGTCTATGTTCAGATGACCGACGAGGCAGACAATCCAATCCTGATTTCGGGGCCGATTCTCATGGTCGCAGAGATTAATGTGGATGCGGGAACGGTGACTTACTACATGTTCCAGGAATCGGACAATCCGACGCTTCGTGCCAATGCTTCCTTCAGGAGCGAGCCGATGGACATTCACTCGGATCGCTTGGTGGACGGCAAAGCGGCCGTCAGCGGGGTGGCGGTATTTTCCGTCAATCTTTCCTACGCACTGGTTTCGAACATTCGGATCAGCCGGGACTACGGAGACGTCGCCCGCAGCTGGAATCAATTTGGGCATTCGTTACAGGCCCGGACCGTTCCGTCGGGGAATTTGTCCGGAAGCGAATGGGCTTCAGTCCCGAGCCATGAAATTACGCGTGCTCACGGAGCGGCCGACATTCCGGGCTCCGTATTGCAGGGTGCCTGGCAGTCGATGTGGGATGAAAACTACCTCTATGTTAAAGCCCGGATGGAAAGCGATACCGAGGATGCAGCAGCCGATGAGATCGAATTCTTCACGGATGGCTCTTTCCACCGGTTTGCCAAGCCGGACGGGAACACCTGGCCACCGACAACGATCGGACCGACGTTTGTGCAGTGGATTGTCGGGGTTGATGGTGCCGGCTTCAGCACGAGTGTCGCCAATAACTATTCCCACGGTGCTTACATCGACGGCGCACCTGCGGCACCGGTTGCCACAGGGATTGAAATACTAGACAGCTCAACGGAAGGCCGAGTTCACGAAGTTTTGGTTCGCATTCCTTGGGACGGTTTAGGGTTCTCAGGGACGCCTGCTCTCGGTGCCCATCTTGGTTTCGAGGCGCAGTTGCACGATCGGTATATGAACGGAGCGACCTCGGCGAGCCGCAAGCTTGGCTGGGCCGATGGCTCAAATCGGGCTTACGGGGAACCCGGTGCCCTCGGGACGCTGGTCCTGAGTGAAGCCGCTGGCGCTTTGATGAGTTATGATTTTTCCGATCTGGAGTCGGGCGTATCGATCGAGACAAACCCTGGAACGGCCGGTGATGGTTGGGCTGGCGTTTGGGAGATCGTATGGGATGCACCGTGGACGCCAGACTGGCCAGCTCGGGGTGGACCCTTTGTTCGGTTCGCGGGAGATTTCGATTCCAGCGGGCTTAGCCTCCAAGGATTCGGGGCCGGTCGTCTTGCCCGGCAGATGGATGAAAGCTACGACGAGGGCCAAGTCTATGTCTCCTTCGTTGTTGGAAATGACACATCCTCCAGCCAGTTCTGGTTGGGTGATTGGGCCGATTTCTCGGAAAATAGCCCAAATGGGCTGGTGGCGGGAATCCGCTCGAATGGAGGCGAAATCGAGGTGATTGACATCTTGAGAAATCCGGAGAATCCGGAGACCTATCTCGGCACGGGTGTTTTCCCGAATTCACCGGTTCTTGTTGTTGTTCATGTCGATTACAATGCGGGAAGCATCGCCTACTCCGTATTTGAAGGGGGTGAGGAAATCGATCCCGGCAATCCCTCAGCGTATTATCAGTACTCTGTTGCTGCGGCAGATTTGCCGCCGATCAATGCCGTTGCCTACGCTGGCTTTAGCAGCCGGGAAACCATCTCCAATCTACGGGTGGGCGATGGTTTTAACCAGGTAATCCCACCGGCCGAGCAGGCTCCCAATGCAATCATCCTTGGGAATCATGCTCACGCCGCTCCTGTCCTTGACGGGGTCATCGACGGAGTATGGGAAGCAGCGGCTGAACGTGCGCTTGCCCAGTTGACAGGTCAGAGTGGAACGCGTCCGGATGACTGGACAGCTTCTTTCCGGACGCTCTGGGACGCGGATAACCTCTATCTGTTGATCGAAGTCGAGGTCGAAGATCTCGAGTGGATCAATGTAATAGAGCTCTACACAGATGCGAATTATGGCCGAAACGTAGGCGTATCTTCAAATAACACGGGGTACGATCATGGAACAGACTTCCAGTGGGTCATTAATCTGGAAGAAGAAACCATCACCTACGCGGAGTTCCAGCATCGGAATGCCTTGGATCAGGTTCCAGAGGCAATTGGTGACGGCGCTGCTGTGGCGGTCTCCTCGAGCGCAAGTGGCTACACAGTGGAAGTTGTTTTCCCTTGGACGGCCCTAGGCTTCATTGAGGGCGATGCGACGCTTGGACTCCCTTCACAGGGTAGCCGCATAGGCTTCGACGCCGAAGTCGCCGACGCTCGTAGTGGGTATGGAAAACTCGCCTGGTCGGGCTCGGGAAATTCGTGGATGAGCCCGGCGCGCTTTGGCACGATTTACCTCGCCGATCCTGCGACGGTGGTTTGGGAGTCCAGCCCCATCTCGGCGCAGTTCGATATCGAGGGAGGCCAAGGTTCCTTTGATGCTGATCCTAACTTCAGCTTTGCAACCTGGGAGGCTGAATCGTCAGTGGACTGGGTGACTGTTGGAGAGCCATCATCCGGCGAAGGAGCAGGAATGATTTCCTACACCGTCGCTGAGAATCCGGGGCTCTACGACCGCAGCACGACTATCAGTGTTGGGGGAGCAGGTCACACAGTGCATCAAGCGGGCTCCTTGCCCGTTGATGTCCAAGCTGCGCTCACCGGGATGTCGGCAGTGGATGAGGGGGACTTTACAGTATCTCATCCTTGGCTGGGCTTGATGAACATCGATAACTTCCCATGGGTTGGAACTGAGTCCAGCTGGGAATGGATCGGTGGGGGAGCCACAGACGCTGCAATGTGGCTCTACAATCCGGCGATTGGCTGGTGGTTCACAGGCTCCAGCTACTATCCGTATGGATGGAGCCACGAAGAGGGTGTCTGGATGTACTTCTACACCGATGAAGCCTTTGAAGGCGGCCGATGGATTGCGTTCTTCAATGCGGCGGGAACAGAATACGAGTGGTCCTTCCTCCCTTGATTCTGATCTAAGCGCTGTCACTCAAGCTTAGAAACTTACAAGACCTGGGCAGGCTACCGATCACTCGGTAGCCTGCCTTCTTTTTGGACGGGGGTCAATTAAGGCGTGTGCGAGTGTCGGATCGACCGAATGGGTTGTGGCCGGTGGATACGTTGAAACCGCGAAGATTGAGGCCAATGTGGGCTCTTAGCGCCTGCGCTCAGGCGACTGAGGCCACAATTTGGTTGGCGACCCAAGCGGCTGCAACAAAGCCAAAGTTGCCGGTGACGAA
>CAYOIB010000136.1:0-3699 GCA_964403935.1 uncultured Puniceicoccaceae bacterium
ACCGCCCGCTCGTGCCTCGCTTGAGAACGCCGAGGGCACGGAGGAAGGCGGAAAAGTTTGAAGGGTGAAGGCGCTCTTCTGTAGCGGATCTTGCCAAAGATTCCGTTTACGTTCGTTGGGCTTGAAGAAGGGCAGATGAAAGATTGAACATTCGGCGGGGCTCTGTCTTGATCCAGCGCTTCAGTCAATCGCCTGCTATCATCAAAAGCTGTTTTTATTTATGAAGATCTGTTGTATTGGGGCCGGATACGTCGGTGGGCCAACCATGGCCAAGATCGCTCAGAAGTGTCCGGATATCACGGTTACCGTGGTGGATATCAATGCCACTCGTATTGCGGCATGGAATTCCGATGAACTTCCGGTTTTTGAACCGGGGCTTCTTGAAGCGGTTAAGGAGGCCCGGGGGCGAAATCTGTTTTTCAGTACGGAAGTGGACGAAGCCATTGCGGCGGCGGAGATGATCTTTATCTCAGTGAACACGCCGACCAAGATGTATGGCGTCGGAGCCGGGCGGGCGGCCGACCTGAAGTTTGTCGAGAAGTGCGCCCGACAAATCGCGGCTGTTTCCAAGAGTGACAAGATCGTGGTCGAGAAGTCGACGCTTCCGGTTCGCACGGCGGAATCTATCAAGAAAATTCTGGATATGGCGGACACCAAAGCCCGCTTTCAGGTGCTGTCCAATCCCGAGTTCCTCGCTGAAGGAACGGCAATGGCGGACCTGGAGAATCCAGACCGTATCCTCATCGGGGGTGAGAGCACACCCGAGGGCAAGAAGGCGATTCAAGCGTTGATAGATGTCTATGCGCGCTGGGTGCCCCGCGAAAACATTATTACGACCAATCTGTGGAGCTCGGAGCTCTCCAAGCTTACGGCCAACGCTTTTCTCGCGCAGCGGATTTCCTCCATCAATGCCATCTCCGCCTTGTGTGAAGCCACGGGTGCCGATGTGGATGAAGTGGCCTATGCCATTGGGCGCGATAGCCGTATCGGGCCGAAGTTCCTTCGCTCCAGCGTCGGTTTCGGTGGCAGTTGCTTTCAGAAGGATATCCTGAATCTCGTCTATCTCTGCCAGCACTTCGGGTTGCCTGAGGTTGCCGCTTATTGGGCCTCAGTCGTGGAGATGAATGATTATCAGAAGCGCCGCTTCAGCACGAAGATCGTCCGCACACTCTTCAATACAGTTTCTGATAAACGCATCGCAATTCTTGGATTCGCTTTCAAGAAGGACACCAACGATACACGCGAGTCTGCTGCGATCTACGTGTGTCGGGATCTTCTGGAAGAGAATGCCCGGCTCGCCATCTTTGATCCCCGCGTCTCCGATGAGCAGATTCGCCGGGATCTTTCCCAGCGCGAAGTCAACCCGGACGGGTCCATCAATGACCGTGTTTCGTTCTGCGACGACGCCTATGAGGCCTGCCGTGACGCTCATGCTGTTGTCATCCTCACGGAGTGGGATGCGTTTGGGAGCGATCAACTCGACTATGCCCGGATCTACCGCGAGATGGAGAAACCTGCCTTCCTCTTTGATGGGCGCAACTTGACGGATTTGTCGGCCCTGCGCGAAATCGGCTTCGAGGCCCACGGAATCGGCAAGGGCATTGAGTGAGGATGGGTCGGGCTCTGGCATCCTTTGTTCAAAAAATCTTGAACAAGGAATGGAGGCGCGCCACCGTGGTCGATCAAGGCCCGCCATCGGGCTTCCATCCTGTGTGGAGGCGTCTTGATGGTGTAAACCCGCCCAACATGAAACACCGATGTTTCAGCCTCCCGATGGATTGGTTTCGGTTAATTTCCGATCGACCAAGGGCGGCAGCATCTTCAAGCCAGAGATTTGTAATTGGTTTCTTCCATGTCTGAAAACATCTATCCGGAATTTGCCCGCATGCTCAAGCGTGAGGCCAAGGAGGGCCTTCTTGGGCAGCGCGGGGTGGTGGTCTGGCTCTACGGGTTGAGTGGCTCGGGTAAGAGCACGATCGCCAACGCCTTCGAGCGAAAACTCCACGATGAAGGGCGGATGACGAAGATCCTCGACGGCGACAACATCCGCGCGGGCCTGAACCGCAACCTCGGTTTTTCGGATGAAGATCGCGCCGAGAATGTGCGTCGCATCGCGGAAGTGGCCAAGCTCTTCCTCAGTGCGGGCGTCATCACGCTGACCAGCTTTATCACCCCCAAGCGCCAGTTTCGCGCGGAAGCTCGCGAAATTATTGGCGCGGAAGATTTCATCGAAGTTTACGTGCGCGCCCCTTACGAGGTCTGTGCCGCCCGCGACCCCAAAGGTCTATACGCCCGAGCGGCCAAAGGTGAAGTGAAGCAGTTTACCGGAAAAGATTCCGCTTTTGAGGAACCCCTCCCTGAAGATAAGGCCCTGATTCTGGATACAGCCAAGCAGGATCTCGCTGCTTCCGTTGAGCAACTCGCCCAATTCATCGCCACTCGCATCGGGGATTGAGGGCGATCGAATCTGGTGGGGGCAGGCGAGCCTCCCGCCATTTCAAAATCAGGGCTCGCCAATTGAGCCAATCCAGACACAGTCCTTCGTTTTTGTTTTTCCCATGTCTCAGAGCTACAATGTAAACCATCTGGAACACCTCGAATCAGAGGCGATCTATGTCCTGCGCGAAGTCGCCGCTCAGTTTCAGAACCCTGTTCTCCTTTTTAGTGGAGGAAAGGATTCCATCTGTGTGGCACACCTGGCAAAGAAGGCCTTCTGGCCCGCCCGTCCACCGTTCCCCCTCATGCACGTGGATACCGGGCACAACTTCTCTGAGACAATTGAATACCGCGATCGCTTCGTGGCCGACATCGGTGCGAACCTCGTCATCGCAAAGGTCCAGGATTCCATCGATAAGGGCCGTGTCCTTGAGGAGAAGGGGATCAACGCCAGTCGCAATGCCCTTCAGACGGTTACCTTGCTGGATGCGATTGAGGCGAATCATTTCGACTGCGCCATCGGCGGGGCTCGTCGCGATGAAGAAAAAGCGCGGGCCAAGGAACGCTTCTTCAGTCATCGGGACGATTTCGGCCAGTGGGATCCAAAGAACCAGCGGCCCGAGCTCTGGAACCTGTTCAACGGACGCATGACGCCCGGCGAGCATTTCCGCGTTTTCCCGCTCTCGAACTGGACGGAAATGGACGTCTGGCAATACATCAAGAAGGAAAACATTCCGCTTCCTTCCATCTATTTTGCGCATGAGCGGGAAGTCATTCGCCGGAATGGATCACTCCTCGCGGTAACGGACTTCATTGCGCCGACCGAAGACGAGACCGTCGAAGTTCTGCAGGTGCGCTTTCGCACAGTCGGAGACGCCACTTGCACGGGTGCGGTCGAGTCCGGCGCCGACACAATTGATGCCGTTATTGGTGAAGTCGCTGCCGCCCGTCAGACGGAGCGCGGGACGCGGGCTGACGACAAACGCTCGGAAACCGCCATGGAAGACCGCAAGCGCCAGGGCTATTTCTAAGCGATAATCAAAGATCTTTACTGTCCAAGTCTGTCCAATACATGAAAACTGCACTGATCACTGGAATAACCGGCCAAGACGGTTCCTATCTCGCCGAACAGCTCCTCGAGAAGGGCTATACCGTTCACGGTATGATCCGGCGCTCAAGTAGCTTCAATACAGGTCGGATCGACCACCTTTTCAACGATCCGGAAATCTATGGGCAGTCCCTTTTCCTTCACCACGGGGACCT
>CAYOIB010000137.1:0-3475 GCA_964403935.1 uncultured Puniceicoccaceae bacterium
ATCCTGGATTCCACCAACCGCAGACGCACATCCTCGTGCTCGAGGCGCGCCTCCAGGCGATCCAGGGGTGAGGCCAGCTCACGCTCCGTCTGCTCATCGAGCAAGCGAAGGCGATCCCCCAGGATCTGCGCCCGGGTTTGCTGCACATCCAGCTTCTTGATTGCCAGTTCAGCCTCCGCAATCATTTCTGCCGCCTCCGCTCCCAGTTGTTCGCGGGCGATCTCTTCCTGAATCTCATGCACCCGTCGACGTGCACCGGAGGCGAGCTTCTCGCCTTGGGTGCGCCGACCATCAAAAATATTCCAGTTGAACTGCACCCCGGCAAAAAACTGAAGGCGCCAGGCAAAATCATCCTGGTCGAGCGCCTCCAGTTGATCCGAAAAGAGCCCGGCAACAAAGTCGATACTTGGGTATCGGTTTCGGGCAGCAATATCATACCGCTTGCGCTCAATTTCCTGCATCGAGATCTGATAACGGACTTCGGGCGACTGATTGATGCCAAGGGCAGACAGCCGTCGCTCCAGCATCTCCAAACCGTTCAGGTCAAGAATCTTGAATTCAGGGATGGGCCCACCCTCAAGGGCTTCGTCCACATTCGGAACGCTCACGAGCTGAGCCAACTGGCGACCATAGCGATTCCGCTCACGTTCGACTCCAGCAAGCAATTCCTGCCGTTCGAGCAGCCGCGCCTCCATCTCGAGAACGGAGTTTTCCGTGCTTCGTCCAATCTCCAGCAGCCTGCGCTCATTATCGACCAGGGTTTGCGCCAAGCCGATCGTCTGCCTCAGGATACCCACGCGCTCACCCGCAAGAATCCAGAAAAGGTAACTGCGGCGGATCTCACCCAGGTGCTCCCGTCCACCGCGTTCAAATTCAATCTCGGCGAGCTCCACGCGTTGGGCCCCGATCGCCTCCATGTTCTTCAGCCGGTTCCAGTGGTACAAGGGCTGCACCACCTGCATGCTGCCCTGGACGGTTGAGCGAAAGCGGTTGTCGATGTCACTTCGCACCTCGTAGCCGCCCAGAACCCGAAGATTTGCATCCATTCGAAGACGCCGCATGGACGCGGCGATCGCCTGTTCTCCCTCCTGTTCAAGCACCCGCGCCCGGAGGAGCTCAACCCGGGCCGAATCACGGGTCGCCAGGTCCAACAGCTTCTCAAGCTCCGGGAAATGATCCTCTGGGTAAAGGAGCCCGGCATCCCTTAAAGGAGATGCGACCGCGACCGAAGCAAAGCACATCAACACTGCGAATCTGCAAAATATCCGATTCAAGTTCATCCTGAAAAATCCACCGCTGCCCTGGCCATTCATCGACATGTCAACGCGAGCAAACGAACCCACATCGCGTCGGTTTAGAAGCCATCCGGCAAGCCAAATCCCGATCTCAGAGCCCACGGTTTCCATCCGGACCCATGACATTCAGCTCCGGCTCAAGGCATAAACGGCATAACCTGCCCGCATCGGAGCCCACCAGCGACACCGTCGGTTCCAGTCGCCCCGAAGGTAAACGGCGCGATCAATTCGAATCGATACACTGGCACAATAGCGCTCAAAAGCGGAGATCGAGGCAGGATTGATCGGGAAAGAATGCTCCCAGGCGTATGGGAAGACCTCATTGCGCGGACGGCTCCCGGTGCGGAGTATGCTCCAGCGGTTCAGCCAATAGCCGAAATTGACAAATCCAACCGCGACGCACCGCCCGACACGAAGCGCTTCGTCGAGGACAACCGAAGCCGGCCGGTCCATCTCTTCAAGCGTCCGGGAAAGGACAATCCAGTCGAAGGACTTTGCTTCGAACTCGCTTAGGAAATGGGTTGCATCACCTTGATAGACATTCAGCCCGCGCTTCACGCAACTGAGGATCTTATCCGGATTGATGTCCACACCCAGCCCATAGACATCGCGCGTGCGCACCAGATGGTCGAGGAAGACACCTCGGCCGCAGCCGATGTCCAGCACCCGGGCTTTCTCCTCGATCCAGTTTCCCATGATCTGGAGATCTGTTTCACGTTTGATATGCTGTCGTGCCATGAGGATCAGGCCTGGGTCAGAAATGCGCGCACCAGCGAATAGAGTTCCGGAGCATGCACAAGAAAGCTGTCGTGCCCGAGTTGCATATCCAGCTCGCTGTAGGAGGCTGCCTTGCCGCAACGTAGAAGCGCCAGGGCGATGGCCCGGTTGTGGGCTGGCGGGAAGAGCCAATCGCTCGTAAAGCCCACCACGAGCGTGCGGGCCTGGACCCTCTGAAGGGCATTCTCCAGTCGGTCTTCCGTGCCATACAGATCAAAACGATCGATCGCCTTGGTGATATAAAGATACGAGTTGGCATCAAACCGGTTGGTAAAGCTGCGGCCTTGATAGCGGAGGTAGCTTTCAACCTGAAATTCAGCATCAAAATGGGAACGAGCCGGCTCAGGCATGACGCGCTCACGCCCAAATTTTGCCTCCATTCCCTGATCGCTGAGGTAGGTGATATGCGCCATCATCCGCGCAACAGCCAACCCCACATCCGGGCCGCCTCCCCGGGGATAGGCACCGGATTGCCAGCGCGGGTCCTGCATGATCGCCACCCGCCCCACTTCGTTGAAAGCAATCGCCTGGGCGCTTTGCCGGGCCGTCGTTGCCATTGGCAGAAGACGACGGACCTGATCCGGGAACCGGATAGCCCATTCGAGCGCCTGCATGCCACCCATCGACCCACCGACAACCGCATGCAACACCTCCACTCCCAGCGCCTCCCGCAACATCCTTTCCTGCGCCACAACCATGTCGCCAATTGTGACCAGAGGAAAGTCCAGGTCATAAGGCTGGCCCGTGGCCGGATTGATCGACAAAGGCCCCGTGGAACCTTGACACCCGCCCAGCACATTCGAACAGACCACAAAAAAACGATCGGTATCGATCGGCTTGCCCGGCCCGATCATATTGTTCCACCACCCGGTCTTCCGATCGGAAAGATTATGGATCCCGGCGCAATGGTGGTCTCCGCTCAAGGCATGACAGATCAACACCGCGTTGTCCCGGGCCTTGTTTAACGTCCCGTACGTTTCATACCGCAATGTGAACGAAGGCAACACACTCCCGCCCTCACAGACGAGCGGTTGGGACGAGACATAGTCATGCCATTCGACGAGACCAACCTCGCCGGGCAATTCCTGAGTCGAAACTGTCGGGGGTTCATTCAAGGCTCCCAACCGAAACAACGGTTCTCGCGGGACGCAACACCGCAAAATTTCAGTGAGCGGACACAAGCAAGGCCGCCAGGCTCAACCCGGCGGCCCACTTACCGATTCCGCCCCACCAACAGGACCGAAGCAAAGGACCTCAGTGCGACCTGCGACGGCTAAAGAGCACAAGCCCCAGTGTTAAAACCCCGAAAAACGACGTGAGAAGAGCGGGCTCCGGAATGGCGGCGATTTCGATATTGTTGATCCCAATACCTTGAGCCGCTCCTGCACCCTCGCCGCGTTCGC
>CAYOIB010000138.1:0-3455 GCA_964403935.1 uncultured Puniceicoccaceae bacterium
CAATATTCCCACTCCTCCCGAAAATATCAAGAATTATTATGTCTGTGTTAATAAAAGTGTGATAGCAGGGATGGGAGTGGGGGAGCCCTGGTGCCGGGGTGGTGGCTGTGATACGTGCAGTTGAAGTTGGTGGGACTGAGCGGGCGTGTTGTGAGCCTTGAAAGGCTTTCAGGGCTCACAAGTAATATTAACTCTGTATTAATTAATAAAAGCCAACTGGATGATATATGATGGCAGGGATCGGTTTTCTCAGTCGTGGGGGGGAGAAATTCGATATCAAGCTCGGGGAGCCAGTGTTTAAGGCCTTGAGAGGCTTTCCGGGGCGGCTCGGGGGGCTTTTCGGTCTTTCTTGCCCGGTGTGGAGCTTGAGTGTGAGGTCGTGACTCAAGTAATATTAACTTTAATATTTAAAAACGGTTAGGGGACTGAAGGCGAGCTGAGGGCGGATGGGGAAGAAAGGTGGGTCGGGGTCTTTCCTGCGCGGTGCGCGGTGTGGAGCTTGGGGAGGATGGGATCAGGTGGAGCGGTGCTCTGGTGAGTGAGTGGGGAGCGATAGCTCTCTATTCCCGCCCGGGCTGCCATTATTGGTTTATGGCTTCGGGACGTCCCTTGACAGGTGCGAAGATGGCAAGGGACTCACGATCGAGAGCCTAAGGGCATTGCTTTCAATAGGGGGCAGCTGTTAAAGGCGGAAGTCGAGCTGGATCCAGAGTTTGGTGTTGTTGGCGTTGAGGAGGGGCCCGGCACCGCTGCGACCGTCGTAGTGGGCGGCTTTGACGAGGGCGGTCAGGTTGGGGCTGAGTGGGCGCGAGAGCATGAGTCCGACTTCGTGGCCGTAGGTTAGGCTGGAGTCTTCGGCTCGGTAGTATCGGCCTTCGAGGCGGGCGGTGATTTCTCTTCCGAGGGAGCCGCTGGCCCAGATAGAGAAATCGCGAAGGCCATGGGGGGGCGTGGTGAGGAAGGTATCGGCCCATCCGTTGAAGGCGTGGAGGGTCGCCAAGGGTGTTTGAAAGGCTTGCTCACCATTGCCATCGAGTTGTTCAAATCCGGCACCGATTTCGTAGCCTTGGCGCGCGGCCGCGAGTTGGAGGCTGAGGTAGTTCTCGGCGTAGGAATCGCCGGAGGTGTTTCGGTTGTCCACCTGATGGGCAAACTCGGCCCGATAGAGGAGGGCGTAGTCGGTATGGAAGGGGACGGAGCCGTCGAGAAAGAAGCCAAAGGTGTCACTTGAGTGTGCCGGCAGGTCGCGCATGCGGAGGGCGTGCGCATAGAGTCCGATGTCGGCGATCTCGAGACCGCTGAAGCGTGCCGATACCAGATGGTTGTCGGAATGGAGTCGACGGAGTTCGGGTGTCGGGGCGTGGCTCCCGAAGACGCGGTGGACTTTCCAGTTCCAGGTGTAGTCGAGCACGAGGTGGGGGAGGGCTTCGCTGCGGATGCGGAAGGCGTCGAAGGTCTGGTCGTTCTGGCGCCAACCCACGGTGCCGATGAAGCGCTGATTTCCGAGGTTGATGTCCTGTCGGCCGAGGATGAAGGTTGTCCTCTCAATTTCATAGCCGAGGAGGAAGCGGTTCAGGGCAAGATTTTCGGGATCGGCGATAACGGTGTGGCCTGCGTTGTGGGGTGGCGGGTAGGCTCCAAACTTGTCGTTATTCAGCACCCAGTTGTATTCTCCCTCGACGAGGGCGTAGATTCCGTTGAAGCGTGGGGTTTCGTAACCGAGGCGGTTCCTGAAGGTGAATGCTTCGGAGGAGCGGAAGCCGTCCTGGTCGGCGTTTTCAAAGCGCATTCGACCGTTATAGAGGATGCGGCCTTGGTCGAAGGGTTCTCCGAGGGCTTCGAGAAAGGATTGTCCGAGGGGCGTGCTCGGTGGTGCCTGGGTGATCTCGATGCCTTGGAGTTGTGGAAGCGCAAAAGCAACCGCAGCGAGGATCAGACCGGCGGCTGTTCGGCGGGGGAGCTGTATGATCCGTTTCATAGGATAGGTGCTTATACTGAAAGGCGGCGGAACGGAAGTCTGAATCTGAAGGTCCTGACGGGGATTTGATGCATTGGGATCGGGGGGCGGCGAGCCCTGGTGTCGCTTGGTTTTCGTGGTGAGCCCCGCCGCTACCGCCTGTTTGTTTGTGGCGGCACGTCTGAAACATCGTTCCTTGGCCCGCGCTGGCGGCTGATTTCCGTGGCATAAAATTGTTCCCAGAGGGAGGCCACGGCGGCGATTGAATAGCGGGCCTCGGCGGCGGCCCGCGACACAACTGAGGCGGCCTCCCGGGCCCCCTTGTCGGTCAGGAGCCGGTTGAAGGCGGGCTCATCTTCCAGAGCCACGGTGGTCTCTGCCCCGAGGCTTGGGAGGTCCTGCTTCAACTGTGCGGAAAGAACCACGGGAAGCCCTGCGGCAAGCGCCTCCAGAACGGCGTAGGGCAGGCCCTCGAATTCCGCTGGATGCAGGAGGAGATCGGCCGCTCCATAGTAACGTGCGACGGCGTCCTGCCAACCAACGCGTGTCAGAACCGGCCCCAAGTTGTGTTCGGCGACACGACGATCCCATTCGGCATCCCAATCGCCCGCACCGACCCAGAGGAAGCGCACGTTCGGGTGTGTTTCGCGCACCTGTACGACTGTATCGAGAAAACGGTCCGGCCGCTTTTGGAACGTCACGCGTCCGACAGCCAGGACCAGGATCTGATCTTCCATGACGCCGAGCGAAGCCCGCACGGCTTGGCCCTCCTTTTGAAGGGTTGGAAGGTCGGGCAACAGGACACCATTGGAAACCTGCCGGATCGGGGCTCCGTCGCCGAGGAAGGCCGTCAATTCGCGAAACCGATTATCGGGATTGACGATCCATGTCCCTCCAAAATTCAGCAGGGCGCGGCGGGCCATGGCATCGCGGACCCCGGCAAAGCGGGCTTTGAGGTAGTGGGCCGACTGCGTGATGTGAATCATCCCGACGCGGGGGACTTCGGACTGCGCCACCGCCTCGACGAGGTCGAGGCCATCCTCCAGGTTCTGTTTGTTGAGATGAATGACATCGGGAGCGAGGTCCCGGAGTTGCTGCGCCACCCGCTTGATCGTTTTCCGGCGGAAGGGGGCCTGCAGGCTCCGCAGGGGCAGGTCATAGGTATTTGTATATTCAGCCCGAATCACCTCGCCGATGGGGGCAAATTTCTCCGCCATCCCGTTCATTTTGGGGTGCTCGGAGAGCCAGAGCGAACACCGATGGCCGCGCCGCTTCAGCTCTTCGGCCAACGGGATCATGGCCAGCTCGCCACCTCCACGCGAACCGGAACTCGTCGATACAAATAAAATGTTCATGCAACAGGTCGAAGAAATGGAGCCATGGAAGCCCCCGCTGTCGACTTCAAAGGAAGTCTCTCCCGCACTTGGGCGACTGGGTTGTTCAACAAAAAAGGGGTTCCGGCATTGCCGAAACCCCTTGTGAAAGATGAGTCGCCTTG
>CAYOIB010000139.1:0-1440 GCA_964403935.1 uncultured Puniceicoccaceae bacterium
ATTCAGTGTAAACTCGTTTAGCCATGACTTATAAAGTCGATACAGGTTTATGAAAGTAAGAGTCGATAATCGCCGCATTATAAGCATCGCACGGCGTAGGCCGGGGAAAGGGCGCGGAGGCTTCGCCTCCATCGGTATAGCCGATGAGATCGCCCGTGCTCGCTCCTAAGTTGTCATAAACAACAAGGGAATTCCCCTTTCGAAGTTTTCCAGCCGGGGGCTCGGGGTCATTGGGCGACCAGGGTGACACGACCAGGAAGCGGGCACCCTGATAAGCGGGGTCCGTCACACTGAGAGTGACACGACCAATGACACGGGCGAGCTTCATGCGACTGCCCTTCCCACCTCTTCGGGCGTATCGTCCACAATCCCAATGGTCATATAACGCATCGGCGAATGGTTATCGCCCACACGTTCACGAAGGGTCTTGCCGTCGCTTGTTACCATCACCAGCTGATGCATGCCTGCGCCGAGGATGTCAGCCACCAGGATCGGATCGGAAATCGCCTCTCCGTTCTCATTGACGGGCTGGCACAGGAGCTGCCGCCATCCCTTGAGCGAGGGATGATGAATGGTGCTCACAGCACTGCCTTCAACACGACAAAGTAGCATCGAAAACCCTCAGCTTATCATCGAGAGGTTATCCACCATCACACACCGGCGACGGCGAGTGAATGTGGCTGGAGTGGTGATGCCCTCCCCTGTTGTTGTCGCAACTGAAAAACTGCCGTAGCCCTCACCGCCGGTTCCAAGTCCGGCCACACAGGCACCGTTCTTCACAAAGAGCGTTGTTTCCAACCGCCGGGCCATGGCCGTCATACTCCGGATATTGAGCGAATGAATCATCGAGGAATGCTTGTACCCATGTTCTGACACATAAGCCATCTCGATGGCCTCCTCGACATGCCTCGCCCGCACCACCGGAATCATGGGCATCATTTGTTCTTCCACGACGAAGAGGTGATCGGCCTCCGTCTCCGCAAAAAGCATCTCTGTCTTTGGCGACACCCGCATCCCGGCATGCTCTCCGAGCGCAGAGGCGGACGCGCCGACGAGATCCCGATTCAGAGCTGGATGGGAGCAACCTCCCGCGTCGGGCGTAAAGGTGAAGGCGGCTTCGGTCAGCCGTTCGAGTTGGCTGTCGTTCAGTTGTTCAGCCCCGGCCCGACGGAAGGCGTCGAGGAACGGCTTGTAGACTTTATCCACCACAAAAATCTGCTTCTCCCCGATGCACAGCAGGTTGTTGTCATAGGCTCCGCCCACAATAATCGCCCGGGCGGCCTTCTCCAGATCAGCCGTTTCGTCGATCACCACCGGTGGATTTCCCGGGCCTGCACAGATCGCGCGCTTGCCACTGCGCATCGCTGCCTTGACGATTCCTGGACCTCCCGTAACGCAGATCAGCTTCACCAATGGGTGGGCACAGATCTCATTAAAGGA
>CAYOIB010000139.1:1540-3402 GCA_964403935.1 uncultured Puniceicoccaceae bacterium
TCGTCCTTCTTGGTCGATACGACCGAGCCGATAACGCGTGCCAGAAACATCGCCGTTACTTACCCTTCGCAGGGGTTTGCGGGATGATGCCGAAGATCTCGTTTGCTGGACGCGGCACCACGTGCACACTGACGACTTCGCCCACTTTTTGGGCGGCTTGGGCACCCGCTTCAATGGCGGCTTTGACCGCTGCCACGTCACCGGTAACCGTCGCTGTCACCAGCGCGCTACCGACCTGCTTGAGCGGGCCCATCAGTTCGACATTTGCCGCCTTCAGCATGGCGTCCGTTCCCGTTACGAGAGCGACCAACCCTTTCGTTTCGAGCATTCCAATTGCTTTGCCAGTCATTTCTTTTCCGTTCGTTCGATGTGTTAAAGTAGATACAAAAATCAGGAATTCTTCAGAAGGCAGCGGCGGGTCTCACGGGCGACCACCAGCTCCTCATTTGTCGGGATCACCAGAATACGGGTACGGGAATTCTTTGTCGCCAAATCCGCTTCAGTCCCGTCATGAGCCGCGTTCTTTGCCTCATCGAGCTCGATGCCCAAGCCCTCCAAACCCACGCAAACCTCTCGGCGAATCTCGTTCTGGTTCTCACCGATTCCAGCCGTGAAGACGATCGCCTCGGCCCCTCCCATTTCCAGAAAAAACGCACCTATCCAATGGCGTATCGAATGCACCAATACATCTATCGCGAGGCGGGCCGAAGCCGTCCCCTCCTCCGCAGCTTTCATAATGTCCCGCACATCATTACTCACCCCGCTGATGCCCAACAATCCGCCGTCCGTCGAAAGCTGACGCAACGCCTCGCTGAAGCTGATCCCCAGTTCCCGCATCGCCACGGCAATCGCCATCGGGTCGAGATCCCCCACCCGATTGTTGTGAGGCAGCCCACTTTGCGGAGAGAGTCCGAGACTACAGCCGATGGCGACGCCGTTTCGGATCCCGGCGACGGAACTGCTACCCCCGAGATGACAGGAGATCACCCGCAACGGCTTCGTCGCCTCAGGCCCGGGGCCATCGACATACAGCCGCCGCACCACCTCCGCAATATCATCCCGCCCAAGCACCTCAGCTGACCGCTCAGCAATGAATTTATGGCTCGCGCCGTGAAACCCATAGCGGCGGATCCCCGCATCGTGCCACGCCTGCGGCACTGCATATCGCTGTGCCGCGCCCGGTGCCCATTGGAAGAAGCTTGTCTCAAAGAGAGCCACCAAGGGGGCGTTCGTCTGCTTCCGAAACTGTCGGATCCCATTCGCATAGGCTGGATTGTGCGCCGGCGCAATCTGTTCAAATCCTTCCAGAGCAGCAAGAGCCTTGTCGTCTGCCGGAACACATCCAGACAGACCTTTGCCCAGAACCGTCTTGAACCCCACGCCATCGAGATCGTCCAATCCCACAAGAGAACCTTCAGATATCAGCTTCTTCAGAGCATCTGAAATTGCTTTCCCATGATCCTCTACCCGCTCGTAGCCGCCCTTTGCCAACAGCGTTGCCTCTTCGCCTTCGAAGAGAAAAAGCCGGTATTTGAAGGAGGTTGAGCCGAGGTTGGCGACGAGGATCTTCATTTGCTGATAGCGAGTGGAAATGCCTCTCCCTCAAAGACCTTTGCTCAATCGGCTCAAGTCGTCGTGGGGGCGGGGGATCACTTGGACGCTGACCACTTCGCCGACGGCTTGGCCCGCCGCTGCACCCGCGTCAACCGCTGCCTTGACTGCCGCGACATCCCCGCGGATGAAGGCCGTAACCAGGCCGCTGCCAACCTTTTCCCATCCAGTAAGTGTTACGTCAGCCGACTTCAAGGCCGCGTCGCAGGCTTCAAGGAGCGTTACCAGCCCCTTTGTTTCAATCATTCCGA
>CAYOIB010000140.1:0-1775 GCA_964403935.1 uncultured Puniceicoccaceae bacterium
TTGACCTGGAGGCAGATCATACGTGGTCCGGAATTCAGCCACGGCGCGCCTGAAGGTATTGGCAGCGGCGTCAGCTTTGGCTTGGCCTCAAAGGTTAGCATCGGTAACGACTACATCGGTCGTCCGATCAACCTGGCGAGTCGCCTCTGTGCCATCTGCCCGCCCTCCAAGACTTACATCGACAAGTCCGTTCCCGATGTGGGCGGCCTGGGAGTCAAGCAAGCCACTGTCCGCTTAAAGAGTTTCGGCGATCAGAAAGTCTGGATGCTCGACAACATGCTCACCGTTGGACCGACACCCTCTTACAGCCTGAACTTCTAGCTTTGCCTCCTGCCTAACAGACGGCGATCCCCGAAAGGGCTGGGAGGCCTTCAGCTCCATTCCGCATCGGCCGCCTGCCGTGCCTTCCAGCGTTCGATCCGTCCGCCAAAATAGATGGCCGTCTCATAGAGGAGCGACATCGGCACTGCCAGAAAGAGGAACGTAACCGGATCCGGTGTCGGGGTCACGATAGCTGCCAGGCAGAGGAAGAGGACGATGCTGTAGCGCCGGAAACGGCGTAACTGTTCTGTGGAAACAAAGTTGAGGTAAACGAAGAGCATCAAGACGAGCGGCAGCTCGAAGGCAAGGCCGACACCAAGGACGGCGAAGGTCAGCAATGCATAGTAGCTGCTCGCCGTAACCAACAGCCGAAACCCCAACATATCGTTGAAGATGACGCTGGCCCGCAGTCCAGCTGGCACAAGGACAAAGAAGCTGAAAAGGGCTCCAATCAGAAAAAGGCCAAGCGCTCCCAGACAGCCCGGCCGCAACAACTGCTTCTCGGAAGGCGTCAGGCCAGGCGATATAAAAGAGCCGAAGAAATAAAGGATTATCGGTAAAGCCAACGCCAGCCCCCCGATAAGCATCAGCTGAAAGATCACGGAAAAGACACCGAGAAAAGACGTGTTGATCAACCCCTCGATTGTCACGTGCTCATAGCCCCGGGTGGCAAATTCGTAAGGCCAGCGAAGGAGGTCCGCGAAGGTGGCGAGGAAGATCCCAACCACGACGCAGCCGACGGAGAAGGCCACAATCGACTTGAATATCGTCCACCTCAAATCTTCGAGGTGGTCCAGCAGCGTCATGGCACCAACTTCTTCAGGCAAATCATCGGGCTTGCCTGCGTCATCGATCGACAATTCGTCGACCGGTCTATCTTCCGGATCTGGATTCACTTGTTCGTCGTTCATCAGGACTCTGAGACACAGCCAGGCTCTTGATATTCAATTCCCGTCAGGCTGCGGGGAGGGCGCTTCCAGTCTTTACGTTGACACCTGCCGACGAGCCTCTATGTTCCGCTGTTTTTCTCAACATGTAGCGTCGATCAACGACTCAACTCACAAACACTAATAAGAAGCGAGTATGCCTCCCAAAGCCAGCAAAAAGAAGAAACCCGCCGCCAATAAGGCGACGCGCGCAAAATCGGGTAACAAGTTCGTCTACCTCTTCGGAAAGAAGACCGAAGGCAACGCAAAGATGCGCAACCTCCTCGGCGGAAAAGGAGCGAACCTCGCCGAGATGGCCGCCATCGGGTTGCCAGTTCCTCCTGGGTTCACTGCAACGACTGAAGTCTGCACTTACTTCTACGAGAACAAGAAGACGTATCCAAAGTCACTTGAAGTAGAAGTCAAAACCGCAGTTGCCGAAATCGAAAAGCAGCTCGGAAAGACGTTTGGAGACAAGAGCAATCCTCTTCTCTTCGCCGTTCGTTCCGGATCGCGCGAGTCGATGCC
>CAYOIB010000140.1:1875-3098 GCA_964403935.1 uncultured Puniceicoccaceae bacterium
TTCAGCTCATGGCAAAACGAGCGTGCCATCCTCTACCGTCAGAAATACAACATCCCCGCTAACTGGGGAACGGCCGTCAATGTTCAGGCCATGGTCTTCGGCAACATGGGGGAAGACTGCGCCACCGGTGTCGCCTTTACCCGCGACCCGGCTAACGGTGAGAAGGTTTTCTACGGTGAATACCTGATGAATGCCCAGGGTGAAGACGTCGTTGCTGGCGTGCGCACGCCAAAGGCGATCGCTCACCTCGCCGAAGAAATGCCTCAGGCTCACCGCGAGCTCGAGCGCGTTCTCGTCAAGCTTGAGCGTCACTTCCGGGACATGCAGGACTTCGAGTTCACGGTTGAAAAGAACACGCTCTACATGCTCCAGACCCGTAACGGAAAGCGCACCGGTCTCGCTGCCGTCCGTATCGCGGTTGAGATGAACCGCGAGAAGTTGATGAAGGAAACCACCGCCGTACAGAAGATTCCGGCCGACTCCATCGATACGCTTCTCGTTCCTATCTTCGACGTAAAGGCTCTGAAGACAGCGAACAAGATCGGTCAAGGCTTGCCTGCCGGACCGGGTGCTGCCTCGGGACACGTCGTCTTCACCGCTGACGCCGCACTGCGGAAAGTGCGAGAAGGCAAGAAGGTCGTTCTCTGCCGCACTGAGACATCGCCTGAGGACCTCAAGGGGATGATCGTGGCCGAAGGGATCATGACCAGCCGCGGTGGCGTCAGTTCACACGCTGCCCTTGTTGCCCGCCAGATGGGTAAGGTCTGCGTTTGCGGGGCTTCGAGCGTGAAGATCGATTACGAGAAGCGCACCGTCACCGCCGGGAAGACCGTCCTCAAGGAAGGCGACTATATTTCCATCGACGGAACGACCGGTGCCATCTACCAGGGCGCGATTGATACGGCCGACAGCGAAGTGCAGCGCGTGCTTTCCGGCCAACTGAAGCCGGAGCAGAGCGAGACCTACCAGCTCTTCAACACGGTCATGCAGTGGGCAGACAAGTACCGCACCCTCGGCGTGCGCACGAACGCAGACTCGCCGGAAATGGCGAAGAGCGCCGTGACTTACGGCGCTGAAGGTATTGGTCTTTGCCGCACAGAACACATGTTCTTCGAAGGCGAGCGTATCGACCACATGCGCGAAATGATTCTCGCGGGTGATGAGGAAGAACGCCGTCGGGCTCTGAAGAAGCTGCTTCCCTACCAGCGCAACGACTTCAAGGG
>CAYOIB010000141.1:0-3026 GCA_964403935.1 uncultured Puniceicoccaceae bacterium
GTGAAGCCGCGACGGCGGACACGCACGGAAGCGGCCCGTCCTTCAGGGCATGGCATCAAGATTGAAGACGATCAGGTCGATGCTTTTTTTGAGGATCTTTTTCCGCGCCTTGGCTTAGAAGTGAAAGCCTACCGGTACAGGGCCCTCAACCGCCGGGTCCCGGCCTGCTTGCGTTTTCTTCGGGTGGCCGATTTGGAGGCGGCACGAGCTAAGCTGAAAGCTCAACCAGAACTGGCCGCGGCCATCGCAAGCATCGTTCTTCTTGGAGTGACGGAGTTTTGTCGAGATCGCTCTGTTTTCGAGGAAATCCGTGCGCACATTCTCCCAAGTCTTGCTCGTCTTCGGCGACCCCTTTGCGTCTGGAGTGCCGCCTGCTCGGATGGCCGGGAGCTGATGTCGCTCGCGATCTTGTTAAGTGAAGCAAACTTGCTGGACGGGGCAGATCTCCTCGGAACGGATTGCCGGTCAGATGCGATTCGCCAGGCAGAGGCAGGAGTTTTCCCGGTGAATACGGTGCAGGGTCTGGGCCCGGAATGGGAAAAGCATTTCACGAGCACGGGCAGCTATGTGAGGCCGGCAGACGCCTTGCAGCGAAATTTAAGATGGAGGCAGGCGAACCTTCTTGATTCCACAGAACCGGGGCCGTGGGATTTAATCTTGTGGCGCAACATGGCCATCTACCTCGAGCCACGGACGGCTGAGGCGACTTGGTCGGCAATTGTCAGGGAACTCGCTCCAGGAGGCTACCTCGTCACGGGTAAGGCCGACTATCCACCCCGAATGGCACCCTTGGAGAAGGTGGGTGCCTGTCTATACCGCAAGCGATTCGAATCATGAGCACACACCGACCATCATTATTACTGAGCACCGCCGTCGTCGTTGTTGTGGCCGTTTTGTGGGGCTGCCTCAGGATGATTATGTTTCCGGACTTCGTCATGCCCCTGACGTTTGTTCTGCCGCTGATGCTGGGGGTATGGACGCGTCGTCATCTGCATGTCTGGATGATGGCCGCCGCATTTTCGCTAAAAACGCTTCTTAAAGCGTGGTGGATCTTGCCTGAGATGACGCTGACCGGATGGGAGGAAGCCGCCTTCCTCGGATCAACGTGGTTCAATATTATCGTTGGGGCAATGGTCGTCAGTGCGATCATTGCCCTGCGGAATCGTCTCGAAGGTTATAACGCAACCGTCACGGCTCAAAATCATGAGCTTGAGGCGCAGGCCGAAGAGCTGTCTCAGCAGAACGAGGAGATCAAGGCGCAATCCGAAGAATTGGCCGAGCAGAACGAAGAGATCGAGGCGCAGAACGAGGAAGTGACGCGACAGAATGAGGATCTGGTTGATTTGAATACGCGGCTGTCCGGGCGAGAGGAGATCCTCCAGGGGCTGATGGATTCTTTCAGAAAGAGTGATTCCGTACCGCAAATGCTGGAGGATCTGTGTGCCCGAACATTGGTGAGCCTGGGCCCGCCAGCAGTCAGCATCGCCTTGCTCGAGCAGAAAGAGAATGGTTTTGTCCTTCGCGCGCAATCTTCGCATGACGAAATGGATACGCTGCCGGAGGTGTGGCCGGCGACATCGTCCATTGCCAGTGTGGTGCTGAAGGAACGGAAGACGGCTTATGTCTCCGACCTCTCCCGCCGCCCGGAATTGGCGGATCCCTTCGGTCCGGACCATGTTATTCGTTCGGTTTTGGCAACACCGTTGTTGGCCGCAGGTGGGGTCAGCGGTATGCTCGTGGCCTGCAGTCGAGAAAGCAGTCATTGGACGGAGGAACAATTCCGCGTGATTGAGTGGGTGGCGGCACAGGGCAGGCTCATGATGGATACCCTTGCGAGCCAGACCGCACTCATGGATCATGCGGCCGCTCTCGAGGCGGCGAATCAGGCAAAAGACAGGTTTCTGGCAATGCTTTCTCACGAATTGAGAACGCCGCTGACTCCGGTCTTGGCGGCAGCCGGTGTCCTGGAAGGTGATCCTCGGTTGCCGGAAGACGTTCGGGAGGATCTCGGGATGATTCGACGCAACGCCGGGGTCCAGAGCAAACTGATTGACGATCTGTTGGACCTCACTCGAATCAGCCGCGGTAAGATCGAACTGGATCAGGAGGCCTTGAGTGTCGGCAATCTCTTGCGGGATTCGATCAGCATTGTCGCGGGAGATATCGATGCAAAAGCTCAAGAGTTGCGGATCGATGCCGAGGCGCTTCAGGCGTGTGCCATTATTGGTGATGGGTCGAGGTTACAGCAGGTTTTTTGGAATTTGTTGAAGAATGCGGCGAAGTTTAGCCCCCCTGGAGCGATCATCCACGTTACCGGAAGGTGCCAAAAAGATCACGCCCTTATCGAGGTGACTGACAATGGGCTCGGCATTGCGCCTGAAGATCTCGAGCGTATCTTCCTGCCATTCGAACAATCTCATCATGCGAACCGAGGTGAGAATGAAGGCGGTCTGGGTCTGGGCTTGGCCATTGCAAAAGCTATCGTTGAGCTGCATTGTGGTTCGATTGAAGCGCGTTCGTCCGGCGCAGAAAAGGGCTCTACCTTTTCGGTCAAACTCCCCTTGGCCGACGTCCCGGCTCCAGGAGACTCGCGAATGCGGAAACCGCTTGAGCCCGTAGCGACAACCGCTTCGAAGGATGCCCCTGCCAGGATTCTCCTCGTGGAAGACCACGGAGACACGGGAAAGATAATTCAACGGATCCTGCGAAACTCAGGCTATCAGGTTGATCACGCGCGAACGGCAGCGGAGGCCTGGAACTATTTTGAGGCAGGTTCGTATGATTTGATCGTCTCGGATGTCGGCCTTCCCGATGAGAACGGGATCGAGCTGATGCGCCGGATGTGTGGCCTTCGCCCGGAGACACGGGGTATCTGTTTGAGTGGCTACGGTCGGGATGAGGATATCGCGGCCTGCCGGGAAGCAGGTTTTCAGGAGCATCTGACAAAACCCATCGACTTCAATCGGCTGCAGACGGTCGTCAGCAAGGTGCTCGCCCGGGGGGCGGAAAAGCTGCGAGAATCCTGA
>CAYOIB010000142.1:0-2966 GCA_964403935.1 uncultured Puniceicoccaceae bacterium
TCCCTTACCCCACTTCTAAAAAGACACAGAGTCTATTTTGTTGACAGAAGATGGAGGCAATTGGTGTGCCGCGTGGCACGTGGGGATTTGATACGCTGTGAAGGATTCTGAAGTGTGATGAGCTTGCTCATCAGGGCGACAGGGCTCAGACTGCCTCGTAACCTTCAACCGCTTTCACACCCTTTGCTCTATGCTTATATTTATCCGAAAACTAGGGAAACTGCTTCGCGGGGGCGCGAGCCGTCTGCAGATTGTGACGGCAGCGCTGCTGGGCAGCTTGATTGGTTTCTCTCCGGGCTTCGGCCAGGCACCGGGATGGCAGGTCCTGCTGATCGCACTGCTGGTCCTCCTCAACGTGAATCTGTTTGTTGCGGGTATCAGCCTTCTGGTAGCCAGTCTCCTCTATTTGCTCCTGCTTCCGGTTCTTTTTCAGCTTGGGATTTTTCTTCTCGAAGGTCCTTTGGCGGGGCCGCTGGCCTTTCTCGCGAATGCGCCGGTATCGGCCTGGTTCGGAATCGAGTATTACGTGATGCCCGCGGGCGTGCTGGTCGGGGGTGCGTTCGGAATCGGGGTGGGACTGTTTCTCTATTCACGACTTCGCGCCTTCCATGTAAAGATGGCGCACTTCCAAAAGGATTCGACAGGCTATACTTCGTTTACAGCGCGAAGACCGGTGAGGGTCTTTGCCTGGATCTTTTTTGGCGGCGTGGAGGGCAAGAAGTCATGGGACGAGCTAGCCGTCCAGTCGAAGCGGGGCCTGCCGGTACGACCCTTGGGCGCGATCCTCGTTGGACTGGTCAGTTTCCTTCTCATTGTCACCTTCATCTTTCTGGACGAGCTGGTGCTGACTCAGGTGACGCGCTCGACCTTGGAGCGCGTGAATGGGGCCACGGTGGACCTCGAGCGGCTTGAATTCATACCCTCGGAAGCCCGGATCGCCCTGCATGGGCTGGCCATGACCGATCCGAATGCCCTCGAAACAGATATTTTCCGCGCGGAGCGGCTTGTCGCCGAAGTGGACGGAATGAGCCTCTTGGCGAAGAAAGTGGCTCTGCGGCGAGTTGAGGCCATCAATGCTTCGACCGGCGAGGAGCGCCGCCTGCCGGGGCAACGCTTCGGTGCAGACCGCGATGCCCCGAAGCGCCCACCCTTCAAACTCCCGGATTCGGTTTCGATTGAGGATGTCGTGGCGCAAGCCCGCGTCTGGCGCGAACGCCTGCAGCGCATCTCAGAGGTGCTTGAGCGTATGGGTGGTGAACCCGACCCGGTTGACGAAACGGGCCTCTCCTGGCGGGAAACTTTGGAACTTCGCGCGCAGGAACGGGGCTACGCCCATGTTGCCTCCAATTCGATCATCCGGGAGTCGCCCCGACTTCGAGTGGATGCGATCCTCACCGATGGCATGCGCATCGCTCAACTGCCGGACGAGCGTCTTCGCATCACCGGCCGAAATCTGTCCACACACCCACACCTTCTGGAGGCGAGCCCATCGCTCCACGTGGAGACGCAATCCGGCCGCTTCGGGATCGAGCTGGAAGCGGGTGCCCTCGCCGCCGAAAACGGCAGCAACCACTTCAATGCCTTCCTCAACGAACTTCCGATTGATTGGGTCGCCAGCCTGCTCTCCGATCCCTCGAACTTCCCGTTTTCCGGAGGCACCTTTGATCTGACAACGACAGGCCGTTGGCGTGGAGCCACGGTCGATCTCCCGATCGATATCACAGCCAACGACACTCAAGTGACGCTCCTCGGGCAGTCCTCAAGCCTCTCCCAGACAACCTTCCCGATCCGGGTTGTGGGTCCCCTCGAGAGCCCGGCCATCCAGATTCCCGCCGACGCACTCCAATCGGCCCTCCGTGGTGCCGTCAGTGGCCGCCTGCGGGAAGAACTCGGGCGTCAGCTCGACACACGACTCGGCGGTGAGGAAGGCGAGACGACAGGCAGCGGCCTTCTCGACCGACTTCCCTTCCCCCGTCGGGGCCAGGAGACCGACGGCGACTGATCCGCATGACGGCACCCCAATGCCGACCAACAACGGAGCACCAGGACACACGGCCTCGGCCTCACGCCCGCCCGCCTCTTAAAGCCATCAAGCACCGCGACCGCAGCCACCTTGGATTCTATAGCCACTCCCGCATTGCCTGCTGAAGGCGTCATTCTCCTCCATGGGCTGTGTCGCCACCGGGCCAGTATGGGAAGGATGGCTTCGGCATTGAGAGAGGCGGGCTTTCAAGTCGTAAACGTTAGCTACCCATCCCGAACGGCTGACATTCAAACCCTCAGTGACCTTGCTATTGGCGCGGCTCTCGACGACCCCACCCTCGAAAACTGCCTTGGGATTCACTTTGTCACCCACTCTCTCGGCGGCATCCTTGTGCGGGATTATTACAGCCGCCATGTGGCGGATAAGCTCCGGCGCGTCGTGATGCTTGGGCCGCCCAACAAAGGCAGCGAAGTCGTCGATAATCTCCGCTCGTGGTGGCTCTTCCAGAAGCTCAACGGCCCCGCCGGAAGCCAGCTTGGGACGGACCCTGGATCGATTCCAAACCAGCTCGGACCCGTCAACTTCGAACTCGGCATCATCGCCGGAAGCCGCTCCATAAACTGGATCAACAGCCTGATGATCAACGGCCCGAACGACGGCAAAGTATCGATTGCCCGGACCAGAATCGAAGGAATGAAAGCACACATCGTCCTCCCCGCGACCCATCCCTTTCTCATGAAAAACCGGAAAGCGATCGCCCAGACTGTCGTCTTTCTGCGATCCGGTTGTTTCGAGAGCTGAAACCTTTTCCTGAGGAAACCCAACCAAACGTGGAAATGCCCTTGAGTTCTCGTGCCTCCAACCAGAAGTGAATAATCCCGCTAGGCTGTTTACCCCTATACTCACACAAATTACCCTTGATTCAATTAAATAATACACCCTATATTCTGCTCGTATTTCCGGATCCGAACTCCTTCAGTTT
>CAYOIB010000143.1:0-2965 GCA_964403935.1 uncultured Puniceicoccaceae bacterium
TCATCATGAAAATCGCTTCAAAAATCCTATCTGTCGTCGGGACGCTTCTGCTTTCGATTAACGTACTCTGTGCTGACCTTGGCGATTCGCCAACGCCCGAACAGATCGAAGCTGCGATCTCTGAACGGTTGCCTGCTGGCGTTACAATTGAGAACGCACGGCCAAACCACCTCACCGCCGCCATTGGTGCAACCGCCAACTGTGGCAACATCGTGGCTGCGGTAAGCGCTATCACCGCTGTCAACCCGAATTCAGCTGTTGCCGTAACCCTTTCAGCCAGCCTCAAGTGCCCACAGAGCGCCGCTGAAATCGCCGGTGCCGCCGCCGCTAACAACCCTGGCCAAGCCGTCGGAATCGCACGTGCCGCCGCTGCCGCCAGCCCCACCCAAGTCGATCTTATCGCCTTGCAGGTTGGCGAAAGCGCTCCGAATGCGAACCCGCAGTTCATTCGTGAGGCTGCCATCGAAGGTGCCGCCAATTCTACTGTCGCCGGTGCCACCCCGCTTCCAGAGCTCAACGACCCAATGTTTGATAGCGACGTCAACAACCCGTCCCCTTCGGGACTCTGATTGAGCGCAAACGCTTTCAATTTAAGCCACTGCCGCAAGGCAGTGGCTTTTCTTTTGCTCGAATTCAAAATGAAGCTTGCGCGCAGGACCCAAATTGCCTTCTTTGATTGGTTTTTGCCATGAAAGCGGTCATCAAGACACAGGGAAGACAATTTACCGTTCAAGAGGGAGACGTCCTCTTCGTCAATCGGTTCACAGACACCAACAGCGGCGACACCGTCACCATCGACACGGTTCTCGCCGTGGGCGAAGGTGAAGGAATGACCTTTGGTTCGCCTCTCGTGGAAGGAGCGAGCGTTTCAGCCCGCATCCTCGAGAACAAGCGCGGCAAGAAAGTGACCATCATCAAGAAGAAGCGTCGCCAAGGCTACCGCAAGAAGCAGGGGCATCGGCAGGAGCTCTCGGTGATCAAGATCGAATCTATCAACTCCTAATTTTTCGAAGGAACTACCATGGCCCATAAGAAAGGACAAGGAACCAGCCGTAACGGTCGTGACAGCCATTCCAAGCGACTTGGCGTTAAGCGTTACGACGGGCAGGAAGTGCTCGCTGGCACGATTCTCATTCGCCAGCGCGGCACCCGATTCCACGCCGGCAACCACGTCGGGATGGGACGCGACCACACGCTTTATGCCCTCAAGGATGGCCACGTTAAGTGGGATGCAGCGCACCGCCGCGTGCACGTGCGGGTTGCCGTCCCCGCCTGAGCAACAATTTCAATCGTATCGAGAAGATCCGCCGGTTTGCCGGCGGATTTTTTTTGCTTCGGAAAACCGCTCTGATCTTGTCCAATCTGTCCAGGACCCATTCTCTGAGATGCGGGGCGAAACACTTGATCGGCCGACGCACCCTTCCGGTATCGCACGACCTCAAACAGCTCTAGGACCCACGAATCATGCCCGCCACCCCCGACGATACCCCCTTACCCGGAGACAAGAAGGACCTCGCGGAACTGAAGGAGCAGAGACGCCTCATCGCAGAGCACCTCGAATGGCTCGAACGACAGATCGCGGCGGAAGAAAGACCGGAGGCCTCCCCCAAGGCTATGCTCTCCGAAGACCTGTCCGATCACCCGCCCCGGCGTCCCGTAGTTTCCCCACTTCAGCTGAAACCACGACCACAGCCGCAGCCACCTCAAATCCCGCCTGTTCCCGGCGAGCCCCTTTTACTCCACCCGACGGAAGCCTTCGATGAATCCCAAGCTATCCAGGCAGGCCGAACCAATGCCAACAACCTCCGCCTTGGCTGCATCGCCATGGCCATCATAGCCGTCATCGGCGTGATCGGCTTCTTCTTTGTCGTCCCCTACTTTATTTTCTGATCGGGCAATGGCCTTCAGATCAGGGTGCCATCATGGCAGACCCGCTCGTGGAAAGCCTCCAGCAGGCTCAAGGTCTGCTCCCCGGGGACGCCATCACCAATGACACGGCCGTCAACTTCCACCACAGGAATGAGCTCCGCCGCCGTCCCGGTCAGGAAGATCTCGTCAGCAACCCAGACTTCATAGCGGGTCAGGTTGGTTTCGACACAGCTGATACCTTTCTCTTCCATGATATCCATGACAGCTCCGCGGGTAATGCCACGCAGCGCACCCGCATGAAAAGGCGGCGTCACCCAACGACCCTTGTGCCGCAGAAAGATATTATCCCCGGTGCACTCCGCCACGTAGCCCTGATCATTGAGCATAATAGCCTCCAGGCAGCCGGCTAACCCTGCATCGGCCTTCGCCATGATGTTATTCAGGTAGTTCAGCGACTTCACCATCGGAGGCAACGCCGCCGGATTCATCCGCCGCGTCGGGGATGTGATGATCTTCAAGCCGTTCTTATAAAACTCCTCCGGATAGAGCGAAATTTTGTCGGCAATAATAAAAACTTGCGGGTCCTTGCAGTTCTTGTGGCTGAGCCCCAAGCTGCCGACACCGCGCGTCACGACCAGCCGGATATAACCGTCCTTCAATCCATTGACCCGACACGCCTCACAGACGGCATCCGAAAGCTCCTGCCGCGACATCGGAAGCTTCAGGAGAATCGCCTTGGCCGACATCTCCAGCCGTTCCAAGTGTTCATCGAGCTTGAAGACGCATCCATTGTAAAGGCGGATGCCCTCGAAGACGCCGTCGCCATACAGCAACCCATGGTCAAAGACCGAAATCTTCGCGTCTTCCTTATCAACAAAAGCTCCATTCAGATACACCTTCATAATAGTGATGCTGTTGTAGGCGGCAACCCTTCCCGTGTCTAGCCGGGAAAGCACCCAATGGAACATTGCCTCAGAGGTGGATAACCGCGAGCCGTCCTTTCAAAGCGACCTCGTCTGCCGTAGCCGCCGAAGAGCGATAAAAATGGTGGAGGTGGCGGGAGTTGAACCCGCGTCCCGAGGGGTTTAGTGCGGTG
>CAYOIB010000144.1:0-2882 GCA_964403935.1 uncultured Puniceicoccaceae bacterium
GGGCCCCCGGTATAGGTTTGCGGCAGGACCGTGTAGAAGAAATCTCCCGGACCGAAGGTGCTTCCGTCGGCAGATCGGCGCAGGAGGTAATGGCTTGGTTGGGCCACACTTTCAGGATCCATGCCGCCGCTGAAGGTGAGGGTGAAGCCGCGCAGCATATCTGTGGTGGGTGCGTCCGGCAGGTCCGAGGCCAAGATCAAGGGCGCTGATTCCCGCGTGACCGAAATATCCAGGATATAGGTTGCACCCGAACCTCGGTAATTGGGGTCATCGTAGACCCTCAGAAAAACGTCGCCGCCGAAGTCCTCAGGGGAGGTCCATTCAAGGAGCGTGCCTGTCGCTGTGGCGAGGACGGACCCTGTGCTGTTGACGAGGTCGATGCGTGGGCGGAGGGAGCTGGAGGCAATCTCCTCGGGTGACACCTGGACGGTCGTCTCCGGCCCCATGTTCGCCAGGAAGAAATAATCACCGGCTGAGTCCCCCGAGGTGATCACGCCGCCGATTCGTGCTTTGTTCAGTTCTGATCCTGTTCCGAACTCTACAACATCCGCGCTTGCAATCGTGTTGTTGGCTTCCGTTTCAAGCTGGATGTCGGGGGCGTAGAGAAGGACGCGCAGTCGGTAGGGGGTCCGATCCTGGTCCCAGTTTTCCACCCGGAGATAATGGACTCCGGAGTGGGGCAGGACGGTGCTGGATAACTGGGTCTGGACGCCAGACGCTGAAATAAAGTTCCAGATCTCGCTGCCCTGGGAATCGTAAAGACGCAGGCGTTTGCGAAGACCGGTCGGCGTTTCCACGACGACGATCAGTCCCGTTCCGGACTCGGCACTGAATCTCCAATAGTCGAGGTCGGAGGCATCGCTCAGAACTCCGGTTGCTTCGACGAAGGCAAGGGAGGGGTTTCCCGGGTCTTCAGGCAGAGGGTTGGTCGCTTCGCCCGGGAAGGTGTAGATTCTGTTATTGCTGTAGCCGGCAATGACCAGAGTCGGGAAACTGTCAGGGAATGTGATTACGGTTCCCGCATAAGCTGTTCCAGTGGCTGGATGGTTCCATGGCGCCTGAAAAGCAAAATCTCCGGGAGACGAACGATTCAAATGGGCAGTAAGCCCGGCGTTGCCCGTACCACCAATCAAAAGGTCAGGTTTCCCGTCGCCATCGTAATCCGCCAGTTCCGTCATGTATGCCGAGGTGTTCCGCCCCAGGGGAACCTGGAGGGGCTCGGCGAAACCAGAAGCCGACCCAGGATAAATCAGGGCATAGTTCCCTGAGCTGAAAGCCACGATGAGATCCTTCCAGCCATCACCATCCAGGTCGCCGGTATTGAGGAAGTAGGGAGCGGCCCCAGGGTCCACGGTTGATGTCTGGACGAACGCCCCGCCTCCCAAGCCCGTGTACCTTGTTATTGCGCGGGTGCCGGAGTTACTCGAGACAACGAGATCATCAATCCCGTCGCCATCAAAATCTTTCAGGATTACACCAATCGGGCGTCCGACCACGCTGAAGGACTGCACAGTGAAAGCTCCGTCTCCGTCATTGATGGCGAAATGGACCTGCTCGGCCGAGCTCTCCACCGCCACGACGAGGTCGGGATGACCGTCCTGATTGAGATCCCCGATCGCGATCTGTCGTTGTCCTGAGGGCAGCGCATAATCGGTGCGTTCGAAGAGAGAACTATCTCCGGTATTTAGATAGATGGAGAGGAAAGGGGCACCGTAGTGGGAGACGGCTAGATCGAGTCGTCCATCACCGTTGAAATCAACCGCGACGACATCATACGGCTGATATCCGGTAACCCACTCAAGCAGAGGGGCAACGGCGTCGCCCGGTTCGCCAAGATCAACCTGTAAGGTGCTTTCACTAGAGCCCATTACGGCCACATCGCCAGGATTGTCGGGTGCGGGGGCAAAGGTGCCGTCCGGCTGGCCGAGGTGAATTCGCAGGGCACTTCCGTTATAGGCGATTACGGCCAGATCCGGATAGCCATCCTCATTGAAGTCTCCCGATACCATCCTCCACGGCCTTGATGGGGTGCCGAAGAAATCTGCGACTGCAGAATAGCTGCCACTGAAAACATCCGTGGGCGGAGCGAGAAAGTCGCTTTCGTCGAAGTAGTTGTTGGCTCGGCTTTCCGAAACGAGTCCCGGCGGGTTGAAGACACTGAACGTGCGGTCGTAGACGACTTCGATAGGATTGTTTGCCAGATCGGTGATTGAGGTGAGGGCGCGGAATCGGTAGTCTCCGGGCTGCAAAGGCCCATCGCTCACGCGGTAGGAAGCCAGACCACCGGTGGTGTAAGCGGGGTCCGTTATGACGGAATATAACGCGTCATCAGAGGTGTCGAAAAGACCGTCAGCCCCGGCAGAGCGCAGATCATAGGAACTGGAAGCATTTACGCTGGCCGGGTCCAGGTCTTCGCTGAAGGAAAGGGTGAAACGATCATAGGGAACCTCGACGCTGGTCCCCTCGGGGGGCAGCGTGTCACCGGTGATTGCTGGTGCCGTTGTATCCGCCAGCCGAATCGTCAGGTGGTATTGGGAAAACAGGTTCTCTGTTGCATTGGCTGCTCGAATGCGAACGGCGTAAATACCCTCGGTTTCCGGGGGGACAGTAAATTGCAGCGTCGATTGCCCGGCCGAACCGAGGATGGGGGGGGCGTTGGGCGGATGGATCTCGAGAATGGGGGTGATCTGGCTGTTAGCCGGAAGCCCGAGCTCCAGGATCAGCTCCGTTCCTTCTCCCGGACTCCCGATGCGAAAGTAATCGCCCGCTGTATCTCCCGGGGGAAGGGCACCAAAGAAGTGGGCCACACTTTCTCCCGGTTCATTAACAAACGCGGCGAGATTACCCGAGGCGGGGGAGTCGTTTGCTTCGATCTCGAGCTG
>CAYOIB010000145.1:0-1659 GCA_964403935.1 uncultured Puniceicoccaceae bacterium
TGCTACGACGAGGGCAAACGCGTCGCTGAAACCCTGTTCTTCGACTACCATCGCGAGAATGGCGTCGATATTCGCGTCGTTCGTATTTTCAACACCTACGGGCCCCGCATGCTGCCGGATGATGGGCGCGTGGTTTCCAATTTCATCGTGCAGGCTCTGCAGAATCAGGATATCACGGTCTATGGCGACGGTAACCAGACCCGTTCTTTCTGCTATGTCGACGATCTCATTGAAGGCTTCCTGAGATTGATGAATCAGGATGAAATTATCGGCCCTGTAAACATCGGCAATCCCGGCGAATTTACCATCCTTGAGCTTGCCGAGAAAGTTATCGAGCTGACGGGCTCCAGGTCCAAGATCATCTACAAGCCCTTGCCTTCCGACGATCCGCTCCAACGCAAGCCGGATATCACTTTGGCACGGGAGAAGCTAAACTGGGAACCGACCATTCCGTTGGAGGAGGGCCTTCGCCGGACAATCGCCTTTTTTGAAAAAGGCGTCGGCCGGTAGCCGACCCGTCTGAAGGAGGTGCTGGCCGCCCGAATCTCATGACCAAATCGATCCGTGAGCATGTGCCGTTGGCCCGCTTTTGCACATGGCGCATAGGCGGCCTAGCCCGTTTCCTCGCAGAGCCGACGGTGGATGCCCTCCCGGAACTCTTGGACTGGGCACGGGACCGCTCCCTGCCGGTGTGCATCATTGGACGGGGGTCCAATATTCTGGTGGATGATAGCGGATTCCCGGGACTGGTCATCCTTACGCGGAGTATCTGGCAAGAGCTGGAACGGGTAGGGGATCATCTCGTGTGTGGCGCCGGCGTTCCCTTGCCCCGGCTCAGTAAAGCGGCTGCAGCCGAAGGGTTTTCCGGATATGAGTTTCTCATCGGAATCCCGGGAACAGTCGGCGGTGCTGTCTTCATGAATGCCGGCTTCGGACCGGGAGACCCGCGCGACACAAAATCCATCCTCGCGGGGGTCGACCTCCTGATGCCCGATGCCCGTATCGTTCAACGATCTGTTGCCGAATTGAAGATGGATTATCGATACAGTGTTCTTCAGGAAACCCCGCGAGACGAGATGCCGCCCATCGTTCTCCGCGCCCGTTTCAGACTGGAAGTACCTGGGGACGAAGCCTCTATCCGTGAAGAAACACGCAAGCATCTGGCAGATCGCAAAGCCAAACAACCTCTGACACGGCCCACCGCCGGAAGTGTGTTCCGGGCAAGTGATGGCATTCCCGCTGCGATCCATATCGATCGCGCTGGCCTCAAAGGCTATCAGATCGGTGATGCCCAGGTCAGCCCCAAGCATGCCAACTGGATCGAGAACCTCGGTTGCGCCACCGCCTCCGATGTTCGCAATCTCATCACCCATATCCAAGCCACCGTTCAGGATCGTTTCGGCGTCCATCTCCATCCCGAGATCCGGGAAATCGGTCCCTGATTCATCAACCCAGCGCCTCTTCGCAAGTCGCTCCTGCCACCGTGTTCGTCAGAACAGGGACCTCCGATGTGCTCCAAGCCACCATCTTCCGAACTACAGGCAGGAATGTCTGTGCCACACGGTTGGCGGGGTAAAAGAGACATTCCTGTCTGTTCCAAATCACCAAGCCATCACATTTCGCACCGGCCCCCATCAAATCTTTGGCAAGATCCGCTAC
>CAYOIB010000145.1:1759-2861 GCA_964403935.1 uncultured Puniceicoccaceae bacterium
CTTCTGCCTCCCCCTGTCTTCCCTCGGCGTTCTCAAGCGAGGAACGAGCGGGCGGTAGATACACCCCGAGCGAAGAACGCCGGTGATGAATAGAACCCCTTGGGCCGGGGATTTTGTCCGGACTCATCCTCGACCCGGCCTGCACGATCGCCTACACCTCCTCTCTGTATGCCCATTTTTGATCCCTCGAAACTGCTTCTTATTGCCGGGCCCTGTGCCCTCGAAAGTGCTGAAGTCACCCGCAAAGCCGCCGAATGCCTGGCGCGTCTGCGCGATGCCGAACCCGAGTTGAACTGCGTCTTCAAAGGCTCCTTCGATAAAGCCAATCGCACCTCTCTCGGCAGTGACCGCGGACCCGGCCTGGAGGAAGGTCTCGCCCTTCTTCAATCCGTCAAAAACGAGTTTGGCTTTCCGGTTCTGACGGATTTTCACACTCCGGAGCAGGCCGGGACTGTGGGGCGGGTGTGCGACATCCTTCAAATCCCGGCCTTTCTCTGTCGCCAGACCGATCTCCTCGTCGCCGCTGCTGCCACTGGCCGGGTGGTCAACGTGAAAAAGGGGCAGTTTCTCTCGCCGCAGGAGATGGAGTTTGTGGTGCGCAAACTGGAGGCGGCCTCTGCCGTCGAAATCTGGCAAACCGAACGAGGAACGACTTTTGGTTATCAAAACCTCGTTGTCGATATGCGCAGCTTCGGCATCATGAAGAGGTTCGGCCATCCCGCGGTTTTCGATGCCACCCATAGTGTTCAAATGCCAGGCGCAGGCGGCGGGGTTACGTCGGGAGATCGATCTCATGTGCCTGCACTCGCCCGGGCCGCGCTCGCCGCCGGTGCCGATGGGGTTTTCATTGAAATGCATCCGGATCCCGACAAGGCCATTTCCGATGGTCCCAATCAAATCCCTCTGGATGCCATGCCCGAACTCATCCGTTCCGCCCTCGCCGTTTGGCGTGTCTGCCGCTGAGATCGCCGAGGGCACAGAAGAAGGCAGGAAAATGGGAAGGGCGCTCAGAATGATTCCTTTCCTTCGTGTTCTCTGCGCGTTCGCGCGAGACACGAGCAGGCGGTGAAATATCCCCTGTAGCCGCGTTTGCCAAAACGTG
>CAYOIB010000146.1:0-2845 GCA_964403935.1 uncultured Puniceicoccaceae bacterium
GTCGTCGAAGAATCCATCTGCTTAAAGGCGATGAAAAGGTCCTCCAGCTTATCCTCCGGAATCCCGATCCCCGTATCGGAAATGTCGATACGCACATCATAGAATTGTGGCCCGACTTCCTCCACGCGGGCGGCAACGAACACGCCACCGTCGTTGGTGAACTTAACAGCGTTGGTGACCAGATTGAGCAGGATCTGACGAAACCGGAGCGGATCCCCAAGATAGTTTCCATCCGTCGGATCATCGATCTTGCAATCCAGGGCGATCCCTTTTTCCCGCGCTTTAATGAGCGCCACTTCCAGGACTTCAAGAATCGTCATTTCGAGCCGGAAGGGGATCTGCTCAAGCTCGATCGGAGCCGACTCCAATTTGGAAAAATCGAGAATATTGTTGATCAGCTCAAGGAGGTCCCGACCACTTCGGGTAATGATCTTGAGATATTCATTTTGATCCGGCGTGATGTTGGTCTGGGAAAGAAGATCCGTAAACCCGATGATCGCATTCATCGGCGTCCGGATTTCGTGACTCATCATGGCGAGAAATTCGCTCTTGGCCTGATTGGCGCGGTCGGCCTCATTCCTCGCCGCCATCAGGGCATCCTCCACCCGCTTTGTCTCGACATAGCCCCCCAGACTCGCCGCCAGCGATCCCAGAGCCGCCACAGCCGTCTGCCGCCACTCATGAAACTCCCGGCACTGCCCGACAACGAGGACACCCCACAACCGTTCGCTCGAGTGAATCGGCAGAAAGGCCATGTTTCGGCTGCCCGACTTTTCAGCCAGCGCACGAACCGGAGGCGGCATCGTGTGCCCATCCACCGTGATAGGGCGCCCGGCGGACAACATTGCCTGCCAACCCGGAAGTTCCATCCAGTATAACTCGACCGGTCGGCCGTTTGAGCGAAAGGAGTAGACAGCATCCCTCGCCCACTCAAAACGCAGGTCCAGCGCTTCGGACGTATCACCGGAGGCAGACCGACCGACAAAGATAGCAACTTGATCGACATCAATCCCCTGCCCCACCAGGCGCAGGGTTTCCCTCATTCCCAAATCAAAATCCTTGGTCCGAAGAAGCGTTCCCTCCGCCTCCGTCAAGGTTTGCAGGAGCTTGTCCCGATAGCGCAGCTCCTCATTGGCCAACTCTGATGTTGTTATATCATACGCAACCCAGATGACACACAATGGCTGATCGTCCAGTTGCGTCATGGGGGCGACCCGCCCTTCGAACCAGCGCAGCTTGCCCTTGTATTCCATCGGGTAGCGCAGAACTCTGAGTTCACCCGTCTCAAGCACCTCGGAAATCGTCTTGATAAATCGATCGCAGGTTTCCGGCTCCAGAAGATCACTCAGGTCTTTCCCCCTCAGCTTGCTCGCTCTCTCCGAGAAACCGCTGACACGGGCCGCAAACACATCCAGATAACGCCCGGTAGACGTGATCACAAAAGCCAGATCCGGCATCGCCTCAATGAAGGCCCGCAAGCGCTCCTCGTTGTTCCGCACCACCGCCTCACGATTTCGAATCTCCGTCACCACCGCCGCCAGGAACAAACCGGTCAGCGACAAAATGCCGACAAAAACCCAGAGGTACCCCGGCGGCTGCGTAATGGTTTTTGTCGGGTCGGGCCCGATCACATCCCGCAGCTCCCAGACTGCCATCATGGCCGAGATGAAGATACCCACCGTCGCCCCCCGTTGCCCAAAACGGACCGCCGCCCACGCCATCAAGGGGAACATCGCCAATTCCAACGGATAGCGCAGGGTATCGGTGGGGGCCCAATTGCGGAAGACCATCGCCCCCAGAAAAATAAGAAAAGCAAGCCAGAGCAGAACCTCGACAGCCTGAGTGTTCCGCCAGTTGATACTCGTCTTGGCAAACCATACGAGAAACATGGGCCCCACCACCAGAATCCCCAGCGAATCGGCCAGCCAGAGCATCCCCCACATTTCCGAAAAACTCGGAACATAGGTCGGGTGGAAAAGGCTCAACCCCCACGTGTTCAGAAAAGAGGTTCCGAGCGACGTCAGAATAACCGCCACAAGAGTGAAAGCCACCACATCGCGAAGCCGCTCCATGGCATTCTCAAACTTCAGGAAGTATTTGAGAATGAAGGCCGACAGCGTCAGAGGCATCGTGTAAGCCAAAGAATAAAAAAGAATATCAGCCGCGGGAGCCCCTTCCAAAACCCGGATGAGCGCCGATCCTATGAACACCGCCGGCACGTAACGGAACCCCCCGTAGAGTAGAAACAACAACCCGAAGCCCGCCGGCGGCCAAATCAACGGGGCATACTCACGCCACATAGCCATCTCCAGGCCCATCCCCGCCGACCCCAGGTAAATGGCAATAGCGACGAAATATTTGAAGACCGCCTCCAATCCATGGATCGAGAACAAAGAACGCCCCAAGGCACCCAACTCAGCAGTGGACGAAGACGTGGTCATGAAACCCTCGGAATGAACCTATCAGCAAGCACGCAACGCGTCGAGACACTCATCCCCGCCAAATTGCTCAAGCTGTTGACTTCTCGCAAACACTATTTGGAGGAGCCGGTTAACCGGTGGAGAGCCTTCTTTCGAAAGTGCTCCCACGGATCGCTGCCCCCCCCGAGGCCTCGATCACATGCTAAAAGCCTTAATGCTGAAAACCCGACGCAGCCACAGAGAGGGTGTGCCGCCAAGCGTGCCCGGAACGACGGAGGGTGACTGAAGAGCCCTGCCCTGAGCTTGTCGAAGGGTCGAAGGACTCACTGCCCCGCATACACATCCGGCAAACCGGAGCCCCGTCGCTTGAAGCGACGGTGAAGCCAGAAATACTGCTCCGGTGCGGTCTCAATAAAACCCTCCAG
>CAYOIB010000147.1:0-2747 GCA_964403935.1 uncultured Puniceicoccaceae bacterium
GCCGCGTCGCAGGCTTCAAGGAGCGTTACCAGCCCCTTTGTTTCAATCATTCCGAGTGCTTGTGATGCCATTGCTATATGTAGTTGAGGTGACGATTAAACGTCGAAGTGTTTAAGAAGGTCCGCGTGCGGACGGGGGATAACGTGCGAGCTCACGAGCTCGCCGACTCTGCGGGCGGCTTCCGATCCAGCTTCGACCGCGGCCTTCACACTGCCCACGTCACCCTTGACGAGGCAGGTAATGAAACCTCCGCCGATTTGGATCGTTTTGACCAGCTGCACGCTGGCTGCTTTCACCATGGCATCGCCCGCTTCGACGGCGCCGGTGAAACCTTTGGTTTCAATCAAACCCAGTGATTCATTCATAATGGTTGGTTCCTTTTAGATATTCAGGCTTTGTCAGCGAAAGAGTTCTACTTTGGAGTCGGGACCGAGGCCACAGGCATTACCTTCGTCCGTGTCGATATGGACCTCGAGCTTAAAGGACGGATCCACACGTGCCAGCAAACGGTCAAAGGTCACCCCCAGGTCACCCCCAACCCGGAGCTTCATCATATCCCCCGTCTTGACCCCGTAATACGCAGCGTCCTCTGGGCTCAAATGGGCGTGGGGGGCCGCGCGGATGACCCCTTCCCTTAGCTCCAGAAAACCATTCGGTCCCATCAACATGCAACCTGGCGTCCCGGCAATATTCCCTGAGGGACGCACCGGGATCTGAAAGCCAAGAGCGATCGCATCCGTAAACGCGAGCTCTACCTGATTGAGGCTCCGACAGGGACCAAGGATGCGGAGATTCGAGATAACACGACTGCGCGGTCCAACCAACGTCACCGACTCCTTGGCCGCAAACTGGCCCTCCTGATACAGCCACTTCATCGGGGTCAGCTTGTGCCCTTCACCAAAAAGCTGTTCAACTGCCTCCTGTGTTAAATGACAATGCCGCGCGCTCACATTCACCACCAAAGGGTTCGGTGGTGACGAGGTTGATCGCTCCGAAGATCCGCCCAAGCGCGATAGAAGCGCTTCTCGGACAAGGGCTTCCACGGTTGATCGGCTTAGCTTATCAGGAGAAAGGCTCATGTCCTTCGAGAGTCAGTGGTGGAAATTGGCAGAATCTGAAAGAAAAGAGGCAGAATCTTCCAGTCAGTGTCAATATCAAAGCGTGTGGCCTGCTCAAAGAAATCCTTCACGTTTATTTCATTATAGTATTCACACAAATTCGTTCGCCCGCTGCCTTCAGGCGCGCTGCGCGGGAAAGAAGGGGGACCCGAAGTAAGGATGCAGCACCTTCGGAAGGCGCACCCGCCCTTCCGCGTCGTGATTATTCTCCAGAATCGCGGCAAGCACCCGTGGGATCGCCAGGGCCGATCCATTCAGGGTGTGAACGAAGCGCAGCTTCCCAGAATCATCACGGTACCGTATGTTGGCCCGCCGGGCCTGAAAATCAGTGAAGTTGCTGCAGCTCGACACCTCCAGCCATCGCTTTTGCCCCGCTGCCCAGACTTCAAGGTCATATTGCTTCGCATGGGCAAAGCCGATATCGCCACTGCACATGAGCAATGTCCGATACGGAAGTCCTAACTGCTGCAAAAGACTCTCCGCATGCGCCCGCAAAGACTCGAGTTCTTCGAAGCTGCTCTCTGGATGAACCCACTTCACCGCTTCAACCTTATCGAATTGATGAACACGGTTCAGCCCCCGGACATCCTTACCATGGCTGCCTGCCTCTCGGCGAAAACAGGGCGTGTGCGCACAGGCATAGAGAGGGAGGCTCTCAGCCGGCAAAACGTCGTCGCGGTAGAAGTTCGTCACGGGCACTTCCGCCGTGGGAATCAAGTAAAGCCCATCCCCCGGAACCTCATACATCTGCCCTTCCTTGTCTGGCAGCTGCCCAGTGGCCATCGCACTCTCTGCATTCACACAAATGGGGGACATCATCTCGGTGAATCCAGCTCGGGCGTTCTCGTTCAGAAGGAACTGCAGGAGCGAACGAACCAACCGCGCCATGTCACCCACAAAAAAAGGCCAGCCCGCACCCGTGACCTTGGCCCCCCGAGCAAGATCCACATAATTGGAGAAGCCGGGGAAATCCCAGTGGGCCAATTGATTCTCGCCCGCAGCTTCAGGATCGCCCCACGTGGAAACGACAACGTTATCCGCCTCCGAATGCCCGAAAGGAACCGATTCATCAGGCAGATTGGGAAGACTCAGGAAGGCCGCTTTCCACTTGGCATCCACTTCGGCCTGCTTCGACTGAAGAGCCTTCACCTGGCTCGCCAGCTCGCGCATCTCCGCCAGCTTTTCCTGAAAAGCAGCCGATCCCTTCGGCAATTGCGCCATTGCTTCGTTCGCCGCCTTTTGCAACGCTCTCTGGGATTCCGCCTCTTGTGTGATCCGCCGACGCTCGTCATCAAGAGCAACAATCGCATCAATGTCACATGAGAATTTCTTCTTCGCAACGCCAGAGCGCACGCTTTCTAAATTCTCGCGGAAATACTTCAGGTCTAGCATGAGTTCGTCTCCAGATTCAAAAGTGATCGATAGTTCAGCCCGGATGAGATCCAGGCAATCCATTTCCATCCCAGGCGCTTAAGGGACGAGCTTTCCGTGACCACCAAACCCGGCCGTGAGCTCTTCCAAGGTGTATCGAATAGAATAACTGGAAGATTGGAAACTCACCGTGCCCATCCCGCATTGAATCACCCAACAGACCCGATCGCGACGCCCCTACCCCAGATAAAGCGAGAT
>CAYOIB010000148.1:0-2705 GCA_964403935.1 uncultured Puniceicoccaceae bacterium
CGCCGCTCCTGGTTGATCTTGAGGACTTTGAAATCGTAGGTCTGGCCGACGTATTGATCCAGGTTCTTGGGGGGCTGGATGTCGATCTGCGAGGCCGGAAGGAAAGCGTCGACGCCAATATTGACGATGAGGCCGCCTTTGACCTTGCCGCGGACACGTCCACTGATGATCGAGCCTTCCTCGCACTTCGACAGGATGTTTTCCCAGTTCTTCTGCTGCTGGGCCTTGTCGTAGGAGATGACCGGGTTGCCGTCGCGGTCCTCGATTTTCTCGAGGTAGACTTCGATTTCCTCGCCGATATTGAGTTCACCGACATCGAAGAATTCGTTTACGGGAACGATGCCTTCTGCTTTGGCACCCAGATCGAGGATGACTTCGTTTTCACGGATCTCAGTGACCGTGCCTTTGATGATCTGGCCTTCCTGCAGGGGCTGCAGGTTGCTTTGGGCCAGGAGTTCTTCCATTACGGAGGACATAGTATGTTGGATATTTCAAAGCCGGCTCAGTTTCGCGCGGGGCGGGAGGCTGGGCCGGGTTGAGGGTTATCTTTTTTGGTTTTTGTTATTCAGGAAAGGTGCGAACACCTTTTCCGGCCAGAGTGGACGGAAGCGGGCAATACTTCGCCCGGTGGCTGGTGCGGGCAAGCCTAAACGAGCCGAGGATTTGCGTTGTCAAGGGGCCGTCGGCAGCTTGCCATGAGATCTTGCACGCCCCACCTGGGGCGTCAGCTTTCAATCGTCAACAATCTGAAGCATTCAATGGCAAACGAAACGTATGATCTTGTGGTCATCGGCGGCGGCCCGGCGGGTTACGCAGCTGCAATTCGCGCGGGACAACTGGGCAAGAAAGTCGCCTGTATCGAGCTGGAGCGCGCAGGTGGCACCTGCCTGAACTGGGGCTGTATCCCGTCGAAGGCATTGCTCAAGGCGGCCGAGATTTTTCACAGCTTCGAGGAGGCGAAAGCCTTCGGCATCAATGTGGAAACCGCGCCGACGGTTGATTTTGCCAAGGTGATGGGGCGTTCGCGTTCCGTCGCCGATCAGATGGCCAAGGGTATCGAATTCCTCTTCCGGAAGAATAAGGTGGATTACTTTGTCGGACGGGCTCGGGTCTCCGTGCCCGGTATCATCGAAATCACCGAAGGCCGTGACAAGGGAACCTTTTTCAAGACGGAGAAGACGCTGGTGGCCACCGGTTGCCGGTCACGGCGTCTCCCAAACCTGGAGGTTGATGGAAAGCAGATCATGACAAGCCGCGAAGCCTTGGCCATGAAGACCCAGCCCAAGTCCATCGCCATTCTGGGGGCGGGGGCGATCGGGGTGGAGTTTGCCTATTTCCTCAGCACCCTCGGCACCAAGGTGACACTGATCGAAATGCTCGATCGGATTGTGCCGGTGGAAGACGAGGATATCTCGGAGGCGCTTTTCCGATCCTTCAAGAAACAGGGCATCGACGTGCGCCAGAGCACAAAAGCCGAGAATATCGGGGTGGGGAAGGATTCCGTGAAGCTCGATCTGGTCAAGGGCGACAAGCGGGAGACCCTCGAAGTGGAGACGCTGCTGCTCTCCATCGGCGTGGTCCCGAATTTGGAAGGCCTGCTCTCGCCACGGGTGAAGCTGGAGATGGATAAGGGCTACATCAAGGTCGACGACAACTACCAGACCAGCGTGCCTGGCATCTATGCCGCCGGCGATATCATCGGTGCTCCGTGGCTGGCCCACGTGGCGACTTATGAGGCCGTGCAGGCCGTCAACGGCATGTTCACCTCAACCAAGGCAAAGCGCGTGACCGATTTCCCGGGTTGCACCTATTGCCACCCGCAGATCGCCAGCGTGGGGCTCACTGAAGCCAAGGCCAGGGAGCGGGGTGTTAAGTATAAGGTGGGGCGTTTCCCTTTCTCCGCCTCCGGCAAGGCGGTGGCCATCAATCAGCCTCAAGGTTTTGTGAAGCTGATCCTCGATGATCGCCACGGCGAGATCCTCGGCGCGCACATCATTGGCGAGAACGCCACCGAGCTGATTGGAGAATACGTTCTCGCACAGAAGGCCGAACTCACTGCCGAGGATATTCACTCGACCATCCATGCCCACCCGACGATGAGTGAGGCCCTGATGGAAGCCGCCGCGGCCGCTTACGACGAAGCCATTCATATCTGATAGCGCGTTCGCCCGACACTGAATGCGTTGAGCGGGTTCCCTCCCGATGGAGAGGAGCGCGCTATTTTCTTGTATCAGCCTTGCGCTGACGCTACCGGCTTGCCTGCAGCCAAAGGCTGCTTCGCGCTTGGTGGACACTGCTTCGAGTGGCTGTGCCGTTGTCAAGCACTTGAAACTTCAAGGGTTCATGGCCGTTTCATGGACTGAGGGGGGACAAACCTGACAAACCAGCTCTATATAATGAATTCTGTTAAAATCACGAAATCTCCCGAAACTTCAAGGGTTCATGGCCGTTTCATGGACTGAGGGGGGACAAACCTGACAAACCAGCTCTATATAATGAATTCTGTTAAAATCACGAAATCTCCCTGGTCTAATTCAGTTCGCTTGATATGGGGTGTAACAGCCTCCTTGTCTGCTCTTTCCCTTGCCTCCGCAGGCATGATTGTGGTCGAGACCGACGCGAACTTCGATTACGAATCCTATCATATCGGCCAGTATGAGGTGAGCTGGGAAGAGTGGGTGCTGGTTCGCGACTGGGCACAGGAT
>CAYOIB010000149.1:0-2530 GCA_964403935.1 uncultured Puniceicoccaceae bacterium
TGCGCCCCTTGCGAACCGACCTCTTTGCCCGCTAACCCAAAGTGCCCCGCCCCACGCCTACGATCTCCAAATGCAGAAGCTTTAGGTCCTTCATCGAGGTTATCGCCCTACCCCGAATGAAGACCTCGTCAAGCACGGCGATGCCAAGGCTGACCTACCCCAGTGGGGATATTCTCCTTATCCAAAGACGGATGGCAAGGATCCACACTGTTTCCTCCCAGAACTCACGACTTGTCCCAGCTCGACGCATACCTCGAGAATCAAAGGGAAGGACTCCTCATCTACTCCCGCTAAAAGATCGGAGCCGGGTCGCCACCCCGTCCGGCCCCCGCCGCTGGCCTCGTTAAGAGCCTTGGGTGGAAGGTCATGGCCAAGTCGACAGTCATCAACCTACCACGGCTTGCGTTGCTGTCAATTCCCCAGGGTCGCCCCCGAAAGAATTCATTTTCCCGTGCAACCGTCCGGGTCGGGAAGCTTCGCTAGCCTTCCTTCGCAGGAGCCTTTAAACGCGCCTTAAAAACCGCTGTTAAAGCACCTTTGAAGCCCCTGTGGACCCATCGCCCCTGAAAATGAATCATTCTTCATCCCAAGTGCGTATTCCTTTGTTAAAACGAATTATCCTTTCAAACCATCTGCGCGCCCGGTTTTTTGCTTAGAGAACCCCACCGCCCATCCCGCTCAGCAAGCCACATCCAATCTCATCCCGTCCCATCCCATCCCACCAAGTCCCACCCATTCTCAATCCATCTGCGTGCTCTCACCCAGCGCTCCTGCCTGCCTCCTGGAGAAAAAAACGCGCGTCCAGGCCTGTGTCAACGCGCGCCATCGTGTCCCACCCAGGCGCTTCTTTGACACAGCCCAGCCTGGCGAATGCACCCTGTCTGTCTTTCATTTCAGCGCGTAAATCTACGATTTCGCCATTCGCTCGCCAGTAAAGCACGAGCTTTCTCCTTCTTTCGCTTGATCCCGGAGTGGCATCCCGTCTGCTATTGTTTGCAATAGAAATCATTAAGCCACACTCCATACAACCATGTATTACTTCCTGATTCTAATCGTTCCAACGATCATTCTCGGTATCTACGCTCAGATGCGTGTTCAAGGTGCCTATAAAAAGTGGTCCAAGGTGGGCTCCCGCAGTGGCATCACCGGACGCGAGGCCGCTCAATATGTCCTGCGAAAAGCCGGCATTTCAGACGTGGAAATCACGTCCACACGGGGTCATTTGACGGATCATTATGATCCCTCGAACAAGCGTCTTGTCCTCTCCGAAGAGAACTACCATGGCAACAGCCTCGCCGCTGTCGGCGTAGCCGCCCACGAAGCGGGTCACGCCATTCAGCATGCCACCGGTTATGCCATGCTCAAGCTGCGCATGTCGCTTGTGCCCGTCACGATGCTTTCCTCGCAGCTCCTGCCCTTTGTCATCATGGGCGGATTCTTCTTTCGCATCATGGGGCTGATTTATGTCGGTATTGCCGTATATCTGGTATTGACCGTTTTCCAGCTGGTTACCCTCCCTGTGGAGTTCGATGCCTCCAAGCGCGCGAAGGTTGAACTCGTCAGCACGGGCGTCCTCCAGGAAAACGAGATGCACGGCGTCTCCCAAACGCTCAATGCCGCCGCTCTGACCTATGTTGCGGCTTTCATCGCTTCGCTCGCCAACCTCGTCTATCTCATCCTGGTGGCGCGCCGGTAAGCCTGCCCCGAAGGGGGCTGCCGACTCAGGGCAGCAAATCCGGTCGACCGGCAGCCCAGACATCGTAAGCCAGGTGCTTTCCAGAGGTGGAAGCCCGCATCCGGACGACACCTCCTGCCGCCTGTACCAGCGCAAGTCCCGCTGCGATATCCCATAGCCGGATCGAGCGTTCGAAGTACACGTCCGACCGCCCCACCGCAACATAGGCCAGTGCCAAAGCGGCGGATCCGATCATACGGATCTTCTTGTAGGCCTGGACCTGCGTAACGAAATCCTCCAAGGCCGTTGCATTCTTGCTCATTCCACTGGGGAAGCCTGTCTGCAAAGCGGCGTCGTCTCGCTTCGCCGCCCAGACGGGTGCCGTCGGTTGGCCGTTGAAGAATAGTTTTCCAGCCACCACTCCAGCAAAGCAATCCCCCGAATTAAAATCGTAGATCACGCCAAGAATGGGCGTCTCGCCGCGCATTAACCCGATGCTCACGGCACAGTGCGGCGAGGAGCGCAGGTAGTTATAGGTTCCATCCAGCGGGTCCACCACCCAATACAGATCATACCGTTCCGTGAGTGAGGCATCACCCCCCTCCTCTTCCCCCACCACCGGGAAAGCCGAATGCTCCGCCAGGTACGCCCGGATCAACCGTTCTGAATCGAGATCAGCCCGGAGCTTCACATCCGTTGGATCCCGAAAATGAACCTCCCGCAGGTGACCTGCTCCTGCCTTTAAGATGTGCCCTGCTTTTCGTGCCGCCGACTCGGCCACCGCCAACCATTGATCCATCGCTTCCATTCCCGGCACTCTACGTGAACCGGTTACACTGGAAAGCCTTTTGCGTC
>CAYOIB010000150.1:0-2526 GCA_964403935.1 uncultured Puniceicoccaceae bacterium
TTCTGCACACCGGCGAACCCTGCTTCCTGGACCTGCTTGAGAAAGCGGCCCATGTCACGGAAGGGATCCGTTCCGCAAACGCCGGCCAAAACGGGTGTCTGTTTAACAACGGTGAGAACCTCCGCCGCCATCTCCATAACAATGGCATTGGCATCCCCATAGGGCATGCAACCCGCGAGCGAACCACGGCCTGCCATGCGGAAGCGTCCGCTGTTATAAATGACGATGAGGTCGATACCACCCTCTTCTTCAAACTTTGCGCTGATGCCTGTGCCCGCACCACCACCAATGATAGGACGGCCGGCGGCAACCTGGTCCCGAAGCTTCTTCAGTATTTCTTTGCGTGTTGTCATAAATAGAATTGAGAATGGTTATTTATTTTCCTTTGCCTGATCGATGAGCTCAAGGAGCTTCTCGACGGCGCGGGTTGAAAATTCGGGCTCATTGATGTTCACATCGATCTCCTCCACTGGAATTCCCGGGTTAAGGTGTTTGCGCAGTTCGTCGACAAAAGCGGCATCCGCCCCGCGATCACAGAAGATCTGGTCGTCTCCATCGAGGATGGAGACACCCTTCGTCGGCAGGAGAAAGGCCACGGGCCCTTGGGCCGCATTGGCCCGCTCCGCGAAGGTCCGACCCATAATGCGATTCTCCTCTTCATTTGTTCGCATGAGGGTGACGGAGGGATTCCATTCGTAGAGCAGCCGATCCTTGTAGCGCTCGGGCACCGTCTTGCGGGCACCAAAATTCACCATGTCGATGCAGCCATTGCAGATGAGGTGCGGGATCCCTTTTCGCCCTGGGGCTGACAGCCGATCAGGGCCTGCATCAAAGACCCCGCCCGCCACTGTGTCGGCCCACTCCGTTGTCGTGATATCAAGGACCGCGTCGACCAATCCCTCATCAACCAGGCTTTCCATGGCCTTGCCCCCGGCACCCGTGCAGTGAAAAACCAGTGTTTCAAAACCTTTCGACGACAACTGACTGACACAGGCATTCACGCAGTCGGTCGTGTTGCCAAACATCGAGGCTGCGATGACAGGCTTCTCATCCACCGCTCCGGTCTTCGCTGGATCCACTTCGGCCATGCCACAGATCGCTCCGGCGGCGCGCGCCAGGATCAAACGGGAAATCCGGTTGATGCCAGCCACGTCCACAATCGACGGCATCATGACAATGTCCTTCAAGCCCACGTAGGGTTCGACGTTGCCCGCGGCGGCGGTGGAGACGCAGAGTTTGGGGAATCCAATCGGGAGCGCACGCATCCCCGCTGTAATAACCGAGGTCCCGCCCGTTCCACCCATCCCGAAAATCGCGTCGATACCATGCTTCCCGACCAACTCCGGCAGCAAGGCCGCAGCCCCATCCGCCGCCGCCTTCATCGCGGCTCCCCGATCTTTTTTCTGGCGAAGGGTTTCCAGATCCGCCCCAGCGGCTTTCACCAACGCCGCCGCTTCCACATCAACCGGGAAAAGATCGGTCGTCCCCAGTATGCCGGTGTTGATCGTAACCACCTCGTGGCCCTGTTTTAGAATAATATCGCGGACAAAAGCGTATTCAGCGCCTTTCGAGTCAAAAGATCCTAGCAGTGCGATTCGTTTCTTCATGGGGCAGGGGTGTTTGAGGTGTATCGTGTCGTGAAAGGAATGACAGGTCGCCTCCAGCAGGAAGCACCGGGCGGCCTCCATCCATCAACCGCCTTCAGTTCAACACTGTTGAACTGGAAGCCACAAGCGAAAACTCTTCCTTGGATGTGTTTCGCGCCTTTGGCCGGACTCCCGGAGGCCATCGACGCGCTTGAACAATGCCTGCACCCAATTTACCCGCCGCCGTTCAACCTTGTTGAACCGTGATTGACAGGCTCCACTCTTTCCTTCCAAATGGGTGTTGATGGATCCCCTTCCCATAGGCACGCGCATTCAGAAGCTGCGCCGGCGGCAAAACCGGACGCTGGAGGAAGTTGCGCGCCAATGTGGCTTTACGAAAAGCCTGTTGTCAAAGATTGAGCGAGGGCGGACGAATCCGCCGCTTGCGACCCTGGCGAAGCTGGCGGATGCCCTTGGGATCAAACTCTCGGACCTGCTCTCCCACGACGCCGCCGCGGGCACGGTTTATACGCCGGCGGCGCGGTTGGGGGAAGAGGCACCGACAGTGACGGACAAAGGCTATGCTTTTCACCTCTTTGCGGGGAGCCGTCCGGACAAGCTGATGCAGCCCTTCCTGTTTGTTGGCCGAAAGGGGGAGATCAAGCCCAGTCCTTTGAGCCACCGTGGCGAGGAATTTCTCTATGTTTTGAGCGGGCAGGTTCGGTTTCGCGTGGGAGCGGTCGAATACATCCTCGGTCCAGGAGACAGCCTCTACTTTGACAGCGAGGAGGAGCATGACCTCCAGATTGAATCCGAGGAAGCTCGCTATCTTGCTATCTTCAGCGAACCGCCCGAAGGAGCAAAATCGTCTGAAGCACCGTAGTCTTTTTATTATGAACAAAACTGAAAGCATTCAAGTTCTGCCCGAGAACGAATCCAT
>CAYOIB010000151.1:0-2366 GCA_964403935.1 uncultured Puniceicoccaceae bacterium
CATGCCTGGAGCTCGTCGAGACTCACGAAACAAGAGCGCCTTTAGCTTCCGTGATGGTCGGTGATATTCCGTGGATAATTGCCTTGGTCCCTGGCGACTCGGGCTCGGGAACGAGAGGGGGTCCACGGAAGAACACGGAAAAGCACGGAAGGAGGGATGTCGTTGTTTCATAAGGGTCGGTGGCGTTCTGTGGATGGCGTGGGTCCACGTTTTGGTAAACGCGGCTACGGCTAAAGGAGCCGTGGGTAGCGGATCTTGCCAAAGATTCGATGGTGGACGGTGCGAAATGTGGTCATTCGGAGCACACCGGAGCTCCACCTTTTGGCAAACGCGGCTACAAGGGATCTGTCTGGCCCAGGCGTGAGCGGACTTCGCCAACCGTGTAAACCAGGCCATCGGCAAAGACATCGACACCGAAGTGCTCTTCGAGTCGGACAGTCAGTTCGGCCAGATCGAGTGAGTCAAATTCCAGTTCCTGCCGCAGGCGATCTTCCGGCGCGATGGCCGTCAGAGGGGACAACTGCTTGTTGGCGCGAACGATATTAACAACTTCAAGAAGGTTGTCGGTTTCAGAAGGTAAAGTCATGGAGAAGACAATAATACCCGTGTAATGGATCGCTCATTCAAGCCCGCAGCGATTCGAGCCTCAAAATATTTTTGTCCATTCGCCGTCTTCGAGTTGAAGGAAGCCCTGGCCCAGCGCATCATGAATCCCTTTTTGTTCCGAGCGCATGAAGATCGCGAATCGTTTCGCAATCCTTGAGGTCAGGGGTCGACAACTGTTTTCCGAAACAAGTATCGAAGGCCCCGAGCGTGCCGAGAATCGCGAGGGAGTCCCACCAAGGGAGCTCGCGAAAGCGCGTTTCCGGCTTGAGCTCTCCGGGACTGGCCGCCATGAGGCTGCATTGAAGCTCTTCGATGAAGTCGTCGATCGAGGTCATATTTTGTATTGGAAAAAGCCACAATGCCGCAGGGGGCCGAGATCAAGCAAGCAACTCCCCCAGGACAGACCCACCCCGAAGCCGGAGCACACCACCCGTTTGCAATCCATCCGGAGCGCGTCGCCCAATTCATAAGCGAGGGTGGCGGGCACCGACGCGGAACTCTGATTCCCAAAATGAGCGGCCGTTCTCATGGGCACTTTCTCTTCGGGCAAGCGCAGGCGTTTGGCCAGGTTCTTCAAAATAAAGGGATTTGCCTGGTGGAAGACGAAGGCATCGATCTCATCAATCGACATACCCGCAAACATCAACAGCTCCCGGATAGCTCCCGGCTCCTCGCGCAGGGTGAAATTGAAGACCTCGATCCCACTCATGAATAAGTGCTCGTCGGTCCGCACGCTGCCGTCCTCCGCCTGCCGTTCAATGCGCGTGGAGGCATCCGACGGCTGCCGGTAGGCCCCGGCGGGGATCTTGATCGCACCATGCCCTGTTCCATCGGAATGCAGGGCAAACCATGAAGACGTCGTCCCTTCTTTCCGCTCAAGCAAAGCCGCCGAACCCGCGTCACCAAAAAGTGGAACTGTTGCGCGATCCGCCGGGTGGATACACTGCGTCACCGTATCACCCGCTAAAAGGAGAATGCGCTGCGCCCCACCCGCTTCGAGAAGCGACGCGGCAATATGCAGACCATAAATCCAGCCGGAACATCCCTGATTGATGTCAAAGGCCGCGGCCGACTTGGCCAACCCCAACCGCCCGTGCAAGAGATTGGCATTGCATGGCTGCCAGTGATCAGGCGTCTGGGTTACGCAAATGATGGCATCGATCGTTGCCGGATCGACCGCCGCTCCTGTGATCAGGTCGCGCGCCGCCGCCTCGCAGAGATCAAGCGTGGTGGTTCCGACCGGGGCCACGTGCCGCCGTTCAATGCCGATCATCGTCCGCAGCCGCTCTAATTGCCCAGGGGTATCTGCATAAAGCGAAGCAACATCATCCAAGGTCTGCACCCGTGGACCCGTGCAAACACTCAAAGCAGATACCGAGAAATGTTTGAAGCGGGCAAGCATATCAACCCCGAGGGAATGATCCCCGCGAAGAATAATCAATTACTTATGCGCAAAGAATAATCTCCCTCCCAAAGCGAAGGGAAAAGGATTCACCGCAAATCCGTTTTCTGGCCGTTGCGGATCTTGCCAAAGATTCAATGGGCAAGAAGTTGCGCTTTGAGCTCACTGAGATCCACGAAACGAGAGTGTCTTTAACTCCGGTGTCATTCCGTGGATAGATGCCTTGGTCCGTGGCGGCTTTGGCTCGGCTATGTTTCACCGCCCACTCGTGCCTCGCTTGAGGGCGCAGAGGGCACGGAGGAAGACAGAAAAATTTAAAGGGTGAAGGCGCTCTTCTGTAGCGGATCTTGCCAAAGAT
>CAYOIB010000152.1:0-2322 GCA_964403935.1 uncultured Puniceicoccaceae bacterium
GGCGGAATAACAACCACCGCCCCAGGAGCAACCTGCTCAGACGGACGCCCCCCGACTTCCATCCGCCCGACTCCTTCAAGAATTATATAGCGCTCGATGGTCCCCTGAAGACGATGAAGCCGCGTCGTGATCCCTGGTTTCACTCGAGCCCGAGCAATTGATAGTCCGGGATCGTCCGGAGTATTCAGCATCTCAAGAATGTAGCACCCTTCCTTGAAATAATACTCGTCCTCTTCAACGGGACGCCGAATGAAGGGTTCCTTCATTCCCGAAAGTCAGGACACCTTGAGCAGTGTATCCTTCAGCGCCTGTGCTGAAGCTTGCAGGCCTTGTTTCTCCTTCGGCCACAAATCGACCTCAAAGTGCTCGACCACCCCATCCCGTCCCACGACGGTTGGCACGCTCAGACAGATGTCGCGGATACCATAGGCCTTGCCGCGCTGGCGCGAAGATACCGGAAGCAACTGCCGCCGATCCAGCGCGATAGAATGAACAACCTCAGCAATGGTTGCACCCACCGCCCATCCAGCACCTCCCTTGCGTCGGATGACCTCCGCTCCACTGTTCCGGGTGCGCTCAAAGAGCTTCTTCTGCTCCGCTACGGAAAAGCTCGAAAAACCGGCCAGCGGCAAGCCCGCAGCAGTTGCCGATGACCAGACAGGGATCATGGAGTCTCCGTGCTCACCGAGAATGAGCGCCTTCACCTGACTGGGTGCCAGGTGCAACTCCGCTGCGATGAGAGAACGAAAGCGCGCCGTATCCAGCATCGTTCCCAAGCCCAGAATCTGGTGTGCCGGAACCTCGAGCTCCAGGGTCGCCAAGTGAGTCAGAATATCGACCGGATTTGATACCACGAAGAACTTCGCACAGGCCAGGTGCCCAGCCTTCCGGATGTCACCCAGAATCTGACGAAAGAGGGAGACGTTGCGGTTGATCAGATCCAGGCGGGACTCGTCCGGCTTTCGCCGAAGGCCTGCTGTGATGACATAGACGTTCGTATCGCGGGCCCGGTCATAGTCGCCGGCATAGACGCGTGTGTCCCCCAGCGAAGACGCACCATGCAGGAGGTCGAGGGCCTCGCCTTCGGCCAGTTCGGCATTGGCATCAAGAATCTGAAGTTCCGATACGATACCGGCGCATTGAAGCGCGAAAGCTGCGTTCGAGCCGACGCGGCCTCCGCCGCCAATAATGGTTACTTTCATGATATCAAAATACTGTTAGCTTTGAAGCTTCTCCAGAATAAGGTCCGTGATCTGACGGACAAGTGCTTCTGATGCCCCTCCAGCCTGGGGAGCTTCTTGCGCCGGTGTGTCGCCTGATGTCCTGCAAACCACGCCTGGGGTGAAATCGCTGTTGTCGCACAATTCGCACTCCTTCCATCCCTCGCGCTTATCCGACATTCCCAATTGCTTCCGCAATTGAATCAGTTCCTTTGCCTGGCCGGTAGTTATTGTTTTAAGGCCACCGCCGAGCTGGGATGCAATCCAGATCGTTTTGCAGTAGGAGTCCGTGTTCTCCATCTTCCAGTACGCATCCTCGATGTGATCACCCCAGGTAATCACTCCGTGGTTCACCATAAGAATCGAGTGGTGATCCTTTGCGATCCGCCCCACCACCTCTGCATTGGCAGGCGTACCCGGCGTCTGGTACTCCGCCATTCCAATCTGACCGAGGAACACCTCTGCCTCCGGAATCATGCAGGTGGGTGGCTGCACATTTGCCACTGCAAAAGCCGTCGCATGCACCGGGTGTGCATGGCAGGTCGCAAGCGCTTTGGGCTGGTTCCGAAAGATCGCCAGGTGCGTCATGCACTCACTCGTCCGCTTGAATTTGCCCGCCAACTGCCGCCCGTCAAAGTCAACCAGACTGATCGTCTCAGGCCTCATAAAGCCCTTGCTGATGAGCGTCTGGGTGGTCAGGAACAGGTTATCGCCGACCCGGACGACGAGGTTCCCTCCGTTTCCGTCGGTGTATTCCCGTTCCCACATTCGCCGGCCAATATCGCACATCCGTGCCTTGACCGCTTCAACACGAGGTGAGTTGAAGAACTTCTGAATCTCTCCGGGAGTCCGCGGATCACTTCCCGGCTCCCAACGAAAAGTGTAATCCGGAAGCGTCGGTTCGGCACTGACAGACGTGCTATCCTCTTGCCTCCGTACCCCGGACCGGCCCGCTCGCTCGTTCAGGAGATCCCGGGCGGATGGCGTGAGAATGATGCCTTCCGGCAAATCATCAGCGGACTTCCCTTCAGACAAGAGGGCGCGAACATCGGATTCAGTGTAAACTCGTTTAGCCATGACTTATAAAGTCGATACAGGTTTA
>CAYOIB010000153.1:0-2298 GCA_964403935.1 uncultured Puniceicoccaceae bacterium
ACATCATCGCGGTTGGGCAAGCCAAGGTGTTCTTTAGGCGTCACGTAACAAAGCATCGCGCACCCATACCAACCGATCATTGCTGCTCCAATCCCGGAAGTGATGTGGTCGTAGCCGGGGGCAACGTCTGTCGTGAGGGGCCCAAGCGTGTAGAAGGGTGCTTCGTGACACCAGTCCAACTGCTTGTCCATGTTCTCCTTAATCATGTGCATGGGAACGTGTCCGGGACCTTCGTTCATGACCTGTACCCCGTGCTCCCATGCGCGTAATGTGAGCTCTCCCTGTGTCTTCAACTCAGCAAATTGAGCCTCGTCATTGGCATCAGCGATCGAACCCGGACGCAGGCCATCACCAATCGAGAAGGAAATATCATAAGCGGCCATGATCTCGCAGATCTCATCCCAGTGCGTGTAGAGGAAACTTTCCTTATGATGCGAAAGGCACCATTTGGCCATGATCGATCCACCGCGTGAGACGATCCCTGTCATGCGGCGCGCCGTCATCGGAATGTAGGCCAGCCTGACGCCAGCGTGGATCGTGAAGTAGTCCACTCCCTGCTCCGCCTGTTCAATCAGAGTGTCGCGGAAAATGTCCCATGTCAGAGCTTCCGGCTTCCCGTTTACCTTCTCCAGTGCCTGATAAATCGGGACCGTCCCGATAGGGACAGGTGAATTGCGCAGGATCCACTCGCGCGTTTGGTGGATGTTCTTGCCGGTCGACAAATCCATCACGGTGTCGGCCCCCCAGCGGATCGACCAGCGCATCTTCTCGACTTCTTCTTCAATCGAAGAGGTTACTGCCGAATTGCCGATATTGGCGTTGATTTTCACAAGGAAGTTGCGGCCAATCACCATTGGCTCCAGTTCCGGGTGATTGATGTTGGCTGGAATGATGGCGCGACCGCGGGCGACTTCCGAACGGACAAACTCCGGTGTAATCTCATCGGGAATCGCGGCACCAAAAGATTCCCCGCGATGTTGCCGATCCAGAGAGTCAGCAGGGGCATCCGCCCGCATTTGCAGCGACTCCCGCTCCCGTTGCAGTCGTGTGTTCTCCCGGATGGCCACAAATTCCATCTCCGGGGTAATAATTCCCTTTCGCGCGTAGGCCAACTGCGTGACCACTGAACCCGCCCGGGCTCGACGCGGCTGCCGGCCCGTACTGGGAAAGATTTGGAGCGTTTTCTTTCGTGCCCGCTCGGCATGGGCCTCGGACAGATAGCCATCGTCCTGAGGACGAACGCTTCTCCCTTCATAACTTTCCACATCACCGCGTTCCTCAATCCACAGTGCCCGCAGAGGGGGCAGGCCTTGACGCACATCGCGATGGAAATCCGGATCGCCCCACGATCCTGAACAATCGTAAACCCGCACCGGCTCATTCTCCAGCTGTCGACCGGTGAAGACATCGCGCGTCGGCGATAGCTGAATCTCCCGCATCGGAACCTGCACGTCCGGGCGGCTTCCCTGGATGTAGATTCTGCGGGAATTCGGCAGCGGTTCAAACTCTGTAGCAGCGGAGGTCTCTTCAGGCATGTCGTTTTATTTTCAAGGGTTGAGGTCAGCCCAATGCGCAGAGAAAAGCTCCTTCAGAGGCACGATTCCTACGACGGTATGACCCGTATCAGGTTCTAAGGGTTTACCGGCCGAACGTGCCGCAATCTCAGCCTTCCGCGGAAGACTCCCCTGTGCAGTGTTCAACACAAGTGCCGAACGCCTCGAACTCTGTGCGCCTCACCCATCAGGGCAAGTCCAATCCCTAACCTGCCTCCATTCCGAAACAAGTCCCCGCCGATAAACTACCAGGTAATATCTTGTTGATATTCCGCCTCCGAAGCTTCGCACCCTTAATCGACACCTATCAGGTGGCATTCATTGGTCGCCGGATTATCGACTGAAGAACGACATACGGCGTCGAATGACGGGGTGTATCTTCTCTCAATCCTCGTATCGCTTCAGGCAAGGTGAGCATGTGGTTGACCGTTTCTTTCTGGCTAGCGGGTGGATTGGGCCGCTTTGATGTGGTCAGGGTAAACGAACACATCGATTTCCTATCCACAGCAGGGGGTACGCTTCCTATACCGTCTCACACGGAAGTATTTTCCACGGCACAACTTTAGCGTCTTCCCAATGCCCGCCACCGAAGCTGAGCTCAATCGTTTCTCACAAGAACGAGATCGAATATCGACTCGGAGCTTCGGTAAGGCCTTCCGTAGGCACCCGAGAGCTAAGGAAGACTAACCTCCCAGCGGCTGTCTGTCTCAAGAGGTGTTTGGCTTGGGGTTTACTTGAGGCTTTG
>CAYOIB010000154.1:0-2233 GCA_964403935.1 uncultured Puniceicoccaceae bacterium
TGGTCGGAGGGATCAGACGACGGCGGTTTGAAGTCGTAGGCCCTGCCGGCGGGCGGTGATTGGGGCTCAGCGCGGCGAGGTGACGATTTCTTGCCTCAGGGTCACAAGGCGTGCATCGCTTTCTGTTTCATGAAAAAAGTTAGAATCGGAATCGCTGGTTATGGAAATCTTGGACGCGGTGTGGAACGTGCCGTGGCGCACTGTGACGACATGGAACTCGTCGGCGTTTTCACACGTCGAGCACCTGGGTCCATCGAGCTCGAAACACCCGGCGTCTCTGTTCATCCGATGGATAAGGTCTCGAATTTTCGTGAGCGGGTGGATGTGATGATTCTCTGTGGCGGTTCCAAGAATGATCTTCCGGAGCAGGGTCCTGCGCTCTCGGCTCTCTTCAACACCGTAGACAGCTTCGATACCCACGCCAGGATTCCAGCATACTTTGAGGCCGTTGACCTTTCAGCCCGTAAAAGTCAGCGCACCGCTGTCATCGCCGTCGGATGGGATCCCGGCCTCTTTTCGCTCAACCGGCTTTTTGGTGAGGCCATCCTTCCGCAGGGGGCGACCTACACCTTTTGGGGCAAGGGCTTGAGTCAGGGGCACTCCGATGCCGTTCGCCGTGTGCCTGGTGTGCGGGCTGGGGTCCAGTATACCTTGCCCTCGGAGGCGGCCATCGAGAAGGTTCGCAGCGGCACCCAGCCGGAGCTCTCCACGCGTGAAAAACATACGCGCGAATGCTATGTTGCTTTGGAAGCAGGTGCGGATGCGGAGGCCGTGCGAAAGGCCATCGTCACGATGCCGGACTATTTTGCTGATTACGATACGACCGTTCACTTTGTCAGCGAAGCGACGCTCAAGGCAGAGCATTCAGCCATGCCCCATGGGGGCTTCGTCCTTCGGAGTGGAACAACAGGGACGAGCACCGATCAGGTCATCGAGTATTCCTTGCGTCTCGAGAGCAATCCGGAGTTCACCGCGAGTGTCCTCGTGGCTTACGCCCGCGCTGCCGATCGTCTGAATCGGCGGGGCGAATTCGGGGCTCTGACCGTCTTTGATATCGCTCCTGGGCTGCTCTCGCCGAAGTCACCAGCCGATCTTCGACAAGCCTTGCTGTAGGGCTAACCGCCTCCCGCTGCCGGGATTTGCCATCCCTTCGGGAAGATCTATCGGCCGGTTTCAGGCGTGTGATTGCCTGCCGGCCTCGGGCCGCGAGCGTTCGGTGGTGCCGGAGTTCAGATGGAGTCGGCCAGGCTGCTCTTGAGAGATTGAAAAATGTAATGCCCCCCGACAAAGATCACGATCCCCCAAATCCAGAGGTAAACCAGACGCCAGGGTTCGACCGGGATCTCCCAGAGAAAGATGTCCCGTGAGAGTTCGATAGCCTGGAGGACGGGATTGATCTGGAGGATGTTATGAACCAGTTCGCTCTGCTCCTTGATGCGGCGGCTCGAGTAGAAGACGGCGCTCGAGTAAAACAGCACCTGCCCGATAAAGGTCATCATGTGGACGCAGTCCCGAAAAAAGACACCGAGGGCCGCCAGCGCATAACCGGCTCCTACCGCCATCAATACGACCGGAAAAAAGATCAACGGTGCCCAGAGGACGTTCAGCGTGAGGGGAGGCCCCACAAAGGTCACGGCCACGAGGAACAGAATGAGGCTCATCAGAAAGCGATAAAGCGCCACGGCCACGTTCGAGAGCGCGAGCACCTCGGCCGGGAAAACGACCTTCTTCACGAGGTTGGGATGGTTCAGGATCGCGAGGGGCGCGGTTTGGAAGGTGTCTGTAAGCAGTCCGACGATCATCAGCCCAAGAAAGATCCCCAAGGGGAAATCGAAGATCCCGGCTTCGCTACGCATCCTGAAGTCGCCCCCCATGATGACGCCGAAAACAACAGTGAACAGGGCCAGGAGAAGCAGGGGATTCAGGAGCATCCAAAGATTGCCCAGCAGGCTTCCGCGCGTCTGCATCGAAATCTTGCGCATGCTGAACTGAAGGAGCACAGTCCGCATCTCCGTGAAGGGCTCTAGCAGGGTGACGCGCCGGTTGGAGCGTTTGGCGGGTGGGGGATCGATGGTTGGGTTCATGGCTGAAGTTCCGAAGAAAAAAGGACAAGGCCCCAGGCCTCAAAGCGCAAGCCCTCGGCGCGCCCAACGGCTTCAGCTTGCCATGTCTTCCGCTGGAGCGCACGTTCGGGCGCTTTGGAATGAATCGCCACTTCACCTTACTTTCGCTG
>CAYOIB010000155.1:0-2042 GCA_964403935.1 uncultured Puniceicoccaceae bacterium
CGCCCGCCGGCAGGGCCTACGACTTCAAACCGCCGTCGTCTGATCCCTCCGACCACAAAAAAACCCCGGCAGAACACGTCCGCCGGGGTTGAAATGATTGATCAGAGTGCTTCGTCGACTCAGCCAGCTTCTTCGGACGAAACCGGAACTGCACCGAGGGTGTTGATCTTGAGGCGGCGGTACTGCGGGAGACCGGTTCCAGCAGGGATCAAGTGCCCCATGATGACGTTCTCCTTGAAGCCTTCGAGGTGGTCGACCTTGCCCAAGGTGGAGGCATCGGTCAGCACCCGCGTCGTCTCCTGGAAGGAGGCTGCGGAGATGAAGGATTCGGTCTCGACAGACGCCTTTGTGATCCCGAGCAGAATTGGCTCCCCTTCGGCAGGCTGACCGCCCGCTTCGGTGATCCGCTCGTTGGAATCCATGAAGGCCTCCTTGTCGATCTGTTCACCCCAGAAGAAGTCGGAGTCGCCCGGATCCGTGATCCGGACCTTGCGAAGCATCTGGGAAACGATCAGCTCGATGTGCTTGTCGTTAATCGTGACCCCCTGCAGGCGATAGACCTTCTGAATCTCGCTAAGGATATAGTCCTGCACGGCATTCGGCCCGAGAATCTCGAGAATCTCGTGCGGGTCGGCGGCCCCTTCGGTGAGGTGCTGGCCCTTGTGAACCACATCTCCTGGCTGGACGATGACGTGCTTGCCGTGGGCGATGAGGTGCTCTTCTTCCTGACCGCTCTCCTCGTCGGTAACAACAAGACGTTTCTTGCCGCGGACGGTGCCCTGCATGGAGACAACCCCATCGATCTTCGCCATCTCGGTGGATTCCTTCGGGCGACGGGCTTCGAAGAGCTCGGCCACACGTGGAAGACCCCCCGTAATGTCCTGCGTCTTGGACGCCTGACGCGGTGTCTTGGCGAGGAGCGAACCGGCATCGATCTCGTCACCCTCGACAACGGCAAGCGTCGCTCCGGTGGGAACACCGTAGGTCGCAAGGGCCTTGCCACTGGCATCGACAATTTCGATCTGCGGGTTGAGGTCCTCCTTATGCTCGACCACAACCGAGGCGATACTTCCGGTGGCCGGATCGAGCTCACGCTTGACGGTCACCCCCGGGATCATGTCACGGAAGCGGACCACACCGGACTTTTCGGAGAGAATAGGAACATTGAACGGGTCCCACTGCGCGAGGGTCGTGCCGGGTTCAATCTCGTGCCCATCCCGCAAGCGCAGGAGCGCTCCCGCAGGAATGTTGTAGGATTCGACTTCCTTGTCCTTCTTGTCGTAGAGGGTGATCTTACCGGTCTTGTTGAGGACAACGAGTCCGGCTCCACCACCCACTTCAACCGTCCTCAAACCATAGAAGCCAACGCGGCCGCCTTCGCGGACGGTGATGTCGGCTGACTGAGAGAGGGCCGAAGCAATCCCCCCGATGTGGAAGGTCCGCATCGTCAGCTGGGTGCCTGGCTCGCCAATGGACTGGGCAGCAATGATCCCGACGGCTGTGCCCACTTCAACAGGAGCATTGGTCGCCGGATTGATGCCATAAGCATTGGCTGGAAGGCTGTTCTTCCGGGAGTGTGTCAACGGTGACATGACCTTCACCCGCTCGATGCCAAGCTCTTCCACACGGCGTGCGTCGTCGTTTGTGATCAAAGTATTGGCTGGCAATACGATCTCGTCCGGATTGATCGGATTGTGAACGTCTTCCGACGGGAAGCGTCCGGCAATACGGTCGCGGAGCGGCACGATCTCGTCGTCACCTTCGTAGATGGCCGACTTCCAAACCCCGTCACGATTTCCATCGTCGCCGCAGGTGATGATGATATCCATCGCCACGTCGCAAAGCTTTCTCGTGAGGTACCCCGCGTCCGCCGTCTTAAGAGCGGTATCGGCAAGACCCTTACGGGCACCATGCGTCGAGATGAAGTATTCAAGAACCGAAAGGCCTTCGCGGAAGGAAGAGAGAATCGGGCGCTCAATGATCTCACCGGAAGGCTTGGCCATGAGGCCACGGGTTCCACACAACTGGCGAACCTGTTGCTT
>CAYOIB010000156.1:0-2037 GCA_964403935.1 uncultured Puniceicoccaceae bacterium
GCTTCCATTCCCGGCACTCTACGTGAACCGGTTACACTGGAAAGCCTTTTGCGTCGTTCTAAGGTGTTCGCGCCCGAAGCGACTGGTAGAGGGTCTCCGCCTCCGCCGGCCACTGAGGATGTGCCCGCGCCTCCCTCAGCGCCTGCTCGATCTCTGTGGCAAGGGGCCCGTTGTAGTCCAACTCTCTCCCCGCCTCAAAGTCTTCCAGACCCCAAAAGAGTCGGCCGGGCACCGGACCCAAATGAATGAGTTGAACAACCTCACCAGCTGCCGTCGATAAGAGGAGCGATTCCGTTCCGAGGCCTTCATCAACCCGGACCACAACCCGTCCCTCCTCATCGCCCACCCGCAACGTCCCGACAAAGGCGTCCACCGGCAGGTAACGTATTCCAAGAAAATAAGCCGCTCCGGCGAAGACAATGGCGACAACGGCAAAGATCTGCAGGCGCGCCCCCTTCGTCTGTTGGCGGCGCGTTTGAAAGCGCTCCCGTGCACTCGAGCGGGACCCTCGACTCTGACCTGAAAAACGGCTCATCACATTCTGGAAAGTTGAAGTAAGACTGCCCCTACTTTCGACGCTCTTGCCGTCGGCGTCAACGGCCACCGACGAGGTTCCGGGCCAGGCTCGATTCCCGCGGCTCCCAACATTCAGCTCCCGCCCCCGATCTGGCGCAGCCCCAGGGACCTCTCACCATTGAAAGAAACGTCAAAGGATGTCACCCTTGGCTTTGCCAATGCTTACACCCTCAAATCCAAAGTTGAAAATTGCCATGCTCGCGCCCATTTCCTGGCGCACCCCACCTCGGCACTATGGCCCCTGGGAGCAAGTCGCCGCCTCCATCACCGAAGGACTCGTCGAACGCGGGGTCGATGTCACGCTCTTCGCCACGGCCGATTCCATCACTCAGGGTCGTCTGGAAGCCGTCTGCCCCCGCCCCTGCAGCGAAGATGCATCCCTGGACCCAAAAGTCTGGGAGTGCCTCCACATCGCGAGCGTCTTCGAGAAAGCGCACACCTTTGACCTGATTCATAATCACTTTGATTTCCTGCCCCTCAGCTACAGCGGATTGGTGCAAACCCCGGTTTTAACCACCATCCATGGATTCTCCAGTGAACGGATCCTGCCTGTTTACGAACGCTACAATAAACTGGAGCACGTTCATTATGTTTCGATTAGTCACGCGGACCGCCACCCCAAGCTTGATTATGCCGCCAACATCTACCACGGGCTCGATTTCCACGAGTTTCCCCTCGCCTCCCAAAAGGAGGACTACCTCCTCTTCTGGGGACGCATCCATCCGGACAAGGGGGCCGCAGAAGCCATCGCCTTCGCCCGCGCCGCAGACAAGCGCCTGCTCATAGCCGGCATCATCCAGGATACCCAATACTTTGCCGAGGCGGTGCAGCCTCATATCGACAGCGAACGCGTGATCTACCTCGGCTCCGTCGGACCCGACAAGCGCGCGCGAATTCTGGGCGAAGCCGCCGCCCTCCTGCATCTGATCAACTTCAACGAACCTTTCGGGCTCAGCGTGATCGAGGCCATGGCCTGCGGCACCCCGGTGATCGCAACAGCGCGCGGATCAATGACGGAACTCATACAACCCGGCCTGAATGGTGCCTTCTTCGGGGAAAAGCAGACACCCGCCGACCTGCTGGCAGAAGTTCTGAAGCTCGATCCCTCCTCCATTCGTGCGGCCGCACAGAAACGCTTCAGCCGCGAAAGGATGGTGGACGACTACCTGCGTCTCTACCAAGAGATCCTCAGACGCAAGAAAGAACGGTCTGGTGCATAGCCATTTTCGGCGACGACACCCGCTTCGTTGACAGTCTGAAGGACTGTAAGTATACAGTGAGGATGCCCATGGACATTCCTTCATCTTTTAGCCGTATCGCCTTTATTGGAAACTACACACCTCGCAAATGCGGCATCGCCACCTTCACCGCGGATGTCTGCGAATCCATCGCGACCCTTTATCCGGAGACCAGTTGCATTGCCGTTCCCGTAAACGATCGGCCCGAAGGTTACGACTACCC
>CAYOIB010000157.1:0-1945 GCA_964403935.1 uncultured Puniceicoccaceae bacterium
GCATCCAATGAGACGTACCCATACATGCAACGCCCTGACCCTTGAAGCGGTCGGGAAGCCCGTCCGACTGATCGGTTGGGTGGACACCATTCGCGATCACGGCGGTATTTCGTTTGCCGACCTGCGAGACCGCGAGGGAATGACACAGGTGGTCTTTAATCCGGAGGATCCTGCCTACTCGGCGGCATTGGAGAAAGTCCGGCCGGAATCAGTGATTGAGGTGGCGGGCGTTGTCGTGGCTCGCAATGAAAAGGAAGTGAATGCGAACCTCAAGACGGGCGAGATTGAGGTGTCGGTTTCGGAGTTGGTCATCCACAACATTTCAGAGACCCCTCCCTTTCCGCTGGATGACGAAAAGGCCCAGCGGGTCAACGAGGACTTGCGCCTGCATTACCGCTACCTGGATCTCCGTCGTCCGGGGATGTACCGTACCCTGCATTTGCGGAGCAAGGCGGCCAAAGCGACGCGCGATTATCTGGATGGGGAGGGCTTTCTTGAGATTGAAACGCCTTGTCTATTCAAGAGCACCCCTGAGGGAGCGCGCGAGTTTCTCGTGCCCAGTCGACTCAATGCGGGGAAATTCTATGCGCTCGCTCAAAGTCCGCAGCAGTACAAGCAGATGTTGATGGTTGCGGGGGTGGAGCGCTATTACCAGCTTGCCCGCTGCTTCCGCGATGAAGACCTGCGGGCCGACAGGCAACCCGAGTTTACCCAGATCGATATTGAGGCCTCGTTTATCGACCGTGAAGATATGTATGCTCTGGTGGAAGGGCTGATGGCGCAGATCTGGAAGGATGTGCTTGGGGTTGAGATTCAGACACCGTTTCCGCGCATGGCGTATCAGGAAGCGATGAACCGTTACGGGGTCGACAAGCCGGACATTCGCTTTGGGCTCGAACTCGTCGACCTGAGTGAGCTCTTTCAAGACAGCGATTTCAAAGTCTTCTCGGGAGTCGTTTCTAACGGAGGTGTGGTTAAGGCGTTCAACGCCAAAGGCTTTGCAGACGCGACACAAGGCGAGATGCGCGAGCTTGAAAATACGGCCAAAGCGTTGGGGGCCAAGGGGCTTGCATTCATTCGTGTTGGTACCGATGGCGAATGGAAGTCGCCCATCCTGAAGTTCTTCAGTGAAGCTGAGAAGGAGGCCTTGCAGTCGACCTTGAACATTGAACCCGGGGACATGGTCTTTTTTGCGGCAGCCGAATGGGAGCGTGCCTGCGCAATTCTGGGGCGGGTTCGCCTCGACTCGGCGAAGATCCTGGAGAAGCGAGGACGTCTGGAAATTCCAGCTGACAAGTATTGTTTCCTCTGGGTGTTAGAGTTTCCTCTGATGCTCTTTGATGAAGCAGAAGGTCGTTATGTTTCGGCTCACCATCCTTTTACCGCACCTGTCCCTGAGGATATGGATCTCCTTGACTCTGATCCTAAAGCGGTGCGAGGTCAGCATTACGACTGTGTTTTGAATGGGTGGGAAATTGCCGGAGGGTCGATTCGTATCCATCAACCGGAGCTCCAGAAGCGCATCTTCGAAGACTTGCTGAAGATACCCAAGGATATTGTCGAAGAGCGTTTTGGGTACATGCTTCAGGCCTTCCGTTATGGAGCTCCGCCACACGGTGGGATCGCGTTTGGATTTGATCGAATGGTATCAATTTTGGCGGGTCGCCCTATGATTCGCGATGTGATTGCTTTTCCGAAGACCCAAAAAGGTCAGGATTTGATGTCAGACGCTCCTGGAAGCGTGACGCCTCGCCAACTTCGGGATGTGCACATCGAGCTTGCCGAATCTGCCCGAGTCGAACCGTAGGGCTTTGCTTTCGTACGACTTTTCGGGCCATTGGTCCAAGGGACATTCTGGTGGCCGTCTGATTGGCGAATCTTCAATGAACCCGGTCTCTGAAGGCGAAGGGACCTTTGACGAGGTCGAAATCCCGGCATGACCCGC
>CAYOIB010000158.1:0-1905 GCA_964403935.1 uncultured Puniceicoccaceae bacterium
ATCTGGGAGGCCACTTTTACACCCCGGTCTTTAATACCGTGTGCCTCAATTATCCACAGGCACTCGACCAGGCGATCAATCTCGCCTTGAACACCCCCGGGCGCGTCGGGATCGTGCTGCATTCTCATTCTGGGCGCCAAGTCTTTGACGACTGCCTCCGCGAAGGCGTCGCTCATCAACATCAAAGAACCGAGCCCACACGCTTTACCCCGATGTTGCCCTTCACCTTCGGTGTCCCTTTCGCGGAACAAGTGACACGCCTCGGCGGTTGGCTGGACGAACACCAACCCGCTATTCTTGTCGGGTTCAGCCTGGTGAATGTCCTTCTGGAAGCTTGTCCCCGCCCCCGACCCGTCCCGCCGCTCGTCATCCCCACCGCCGACTATTTGCCCCCTGGGTGCATTGGTGGCCTGGAATCTTCCCGCGAGCTGGTGACTGTTGGCGTCAACTTGTTAGAAGGCATGATCCGACGACAAGAACGTGGCATCCCTACCCGGCCCGGTTTGACCACGCTTGTGCCGCCGCTCGTCCAGGCCCCCGGCGATTCGTAATCCGGCTGCGTATCGATCCCGGGGTATGCGGGGATCGGGCCCCGCCCCGGTTGAAGCCTCACGCCAGGGTCTGGACCTTTACCGCCAGAGGCTTGGCGATCTCGAGGATGTGGCGGTGGTGGGTGAAGTAGATGATCTGGTTCTTTTCCGCGATCTCAGTGAGGATCTGCAAAGTGGCCAAGGCGCGGTCATCGTCGAAGTTCACGAGGATGTCATCGAGGATGAGCGGCATGGGCCCGTTTGTTTCCATGTGGTGCTCGAGACTGGCGAGGCGCAGGGCGAGGTAGAGTTGATCACAGGTGCCGTCGCTCATGCCCTCCACTGTGATGCGCGCGCCCTGGGGGCGGGTTCCAACGAGAAACTGCTTGTCGTTGTCCCCGAAGTCGGTGCTCAAACCCGTAAAGGACCCCAGCGTGAGGCGGGCGAAAAACTCTCCGGCCCGCTTCAAAACCGGTCCCTGATGCTCCTGACGGTAACGCTCGATTTCCCTCCGCAGCAGGAGTGAACCGAGGCGCGCACGGGCATACACCTCGATCTTTGTTCGCATGGCAGCGAGAATTCCTTCCATCTCCTCTGCTTTGAGGGCCGCCGCTTCACTCCCATCGAGGGCGGCCAATTTCTGGCGATACTCCCCGACCTTTTCGTTGAGGCGGCTTAATTCCTGATCGACCGCTTTTTGCTCTGCGCCCCGCTCGCTGAGCAGCCCCGGAAGGGTCGCCGGATCGATCGCCTCAAGGGTGTGGACGAGTGCCTCCACGGTGTCTCCGCCAGCGAAGTCGCACAGTTGTTCCACCAGGAGGGCCTCGGCCTGGCGCAGTGCCCGGATCTTATTGGAACGCGTTTCCACGTCTTCCAGCTGCTCTTCCTCCTCCACTTGAGCTTCTGCAAGCAATTGCCGAAGACCCTCGTTCAGGTTCTCAATACGCACGCGGGTTTCTGCGCATTGCGCTTCCTTCTCTTCGATCTGCTTCCGGAGTTGGGTGACCGCGGCCCGATTGCTCTGGGCGGTGGAGAGGTTCTGGTTGAGCTGGCCGATTGCTTCCTGAGGTGGCGTGTCGATCGGGACATCGCCCAATCGCTCAAGCAACTGCCGCACGCCCGCTTCGAAAGCCTTACATTCCTTCCGGACCCCTGCGGTCCGGCCTTCCAGTAAGGCGGCTTCGTCGAGCTTCCGGAAAACCTCGTTGAGTCCCTCCACGATCTGAGACGCGTCTTCCGGGGTCGAGGTCGCCGAGAGGCCAAGCGGCGCGACAATCCCACCCCAGCTTTCCTTCACCCTATCCGCCTCTGCCTGAAGAAGCGTGAGGTTATTCAACTCCTTGGCCACCTGCTTCCGTGCTCCCTCCAGATCACG
>CAYOIB010000159.1:0-1897 GCA_964403935.1 uncultured Puniceicoccaceae bacterium
CGCGATGGTAGTCGAAGAACAGGGTTTCAGCGACGCGTTTGCCCTCGTCGTAGCAGGCGCGAATTCCGATGGGATTGACGCTGCCGCGGTAGGATTCCGGCTGGGGATGCACGCTGGGGTCGCCATAGACCTCTGAAGTCGATGCCTGGAAGACGCGGGCTTTCACGCGCTTCGCCAACCCGAGGCAATTGATGGCTCCCATGACTGAGGTCTTAACTGTCTTGATGGGATTAAACTGGTAGTGCACGGGCGAAGCGGGGCACGCCAGGTTATAGATCTGGTCGACCTCGACCTTGAACGGGTCGATGATGTCGTGCCGCATAATCTCGAACTTCGGATTGAGCAGATGCTTTTCAATATTCTGCTTTCGTCCCGTGAAATAGTTGTCGAGGCAGATGACCTCATTGCCCTGATCAAGCAGACGGTCGATCAAATGACTGCCAAGAAATCCGGCACCGCCGGTAACGAGTATGCGCATGGTGTTATAAGTTGTGAATTTTCCGGAAACCGGACACTAGAAGGTTGAATGCCCTGCTTGTAAAGCTTGCTGCCTCCTCTGTCGGCACTCCTACAGGCTGATCTCCCGGATCCAGCTCCGGTGCTCCTTATACCAGGCGACTGTCTGCGCGAAGCCTTCGGCGGCCGGTGTCGTCGGCTCCCAGTCGAGAAGATTGCGGGCTTTGGTGATATCGGCGCTGGTATCCATCATGTCGGCAGCATGGAAGGGATGGTGTTCAATGACGGCTTTCTTACCGAGGTGAGACTCAAAGGTCTCAATCATGGAATTGATCGAGATGGGCTCACGACCGCCACCGAGGTTTATGATCTCGTAGCCCAACGGCTTCAGCGCCGCGATGGTTCCCGAAGCAATATCGTCAACGTGGGTGAAGTCCCGCGTCTGGGAACCATCACCGTAAAGCGTGATCGGCGTGCCCTCGTCAATCCAGCGAATGAATCGGAGAATGGACATATCAGGGCGACAGGCCGGTCCGTAAACGGTGAAGTAGCGGACAACAGAGACGTCGAAGTCGTAGAGACGGTGGTAGGTATAAGCCAGGACTTCGGCAGACTTCTTCGAAGCAGCGTAAGGCGAAATCGGAGTATTCACCGGCAGGTCTTCCTTGAAAGGCATGGGGAGACCGGCGTAGAGGGAACTGGTGGACGCTTGAACCAGCTTCTTGACATCATGAACTCGCATCGCCTCAAGGAGATTGAGGAAGCCCGTGACATTGGTCGAGAAATAGACGTGTGGGTTGTCCATGCTCGCCCGGACGCCAGCGCGGGCAGCCAGGTTGATGACGGCGTCAAAGCGGTGCTCCGCAAAGAGGGCTTCCACACCTGGGCGGTCCTCGATATCCAAGGTAACTGACGTGTAACTGTCCCTACCCTCGATCTGAGCCGCCCGCCAATGCTTCAGCCGGAGGTCGTAATAGGTGTTGAAGTTATCAACGCCTACGACGCTGTGGCCCGCGTCAAGAAGTTGTTCTGCCGTTCGCCAGCCAATAAAGCCAGCCGCTCCAGTAAGTAGGATGTTCATGATGAAGTGGTTAAACTGAGGTGAGACAGATTGGGATCAAGCTTGGGCGAAGAAAATCTCATTTGATCTTGCGGGAGGAGAAACCTGCGGGGGCAAAGGCAAACATAGAGCGGATCTTGCCAAAAATTTGGGGGCGGGTTCGTCGGACTTGGAACTGGCCGGAAATCCACGTTTTGGTAAACGCGGCTACGGCTAAAGGAGCCGTGGGTAGCGGATCTTGCCAAAGATTCGATGGGAGCGTCCAGCCATGCCTGGAGCTCGCCGAGATCCACCAAACAAGAGCACCTTTAGTTCCGTGATCATCGGTGTAATGGTTGCCTTGGTCCGTGGTTGGCGTGGGTCCACGTTTTGGTAAACGCG
>CAYOIB010000160.1:0-1873 GCA_964403935.1 uncultured Puniceicoccaceae bacterium
CAGAAGAGCAAAAGCAACGCCGCCCTCGCCAACATCTGCAAACCGGCGGTGCAGCGTTGGCAGAACCGTTACAAAGGCGCGATGCTCGCTTATCAACGGACGCGCGCTCTGCTGGAGCGGACCAAAAAAACTGCCGACGCCGTCCTCATCGCCAATGCAGAGAGCGAATTCAAGGCCGCCAAGAAAGAAAAGGACGGGTTGGAAATCTTCAAGAAAGACCTGGGAACCTTTGTCCGTTTCTATGAATTCATGTCTCAGATTGTCGATTACGACGACCCTTCTCTGGAAAAGCTCAGCCTCTACGCCCGACACCTGAATCCACTGCTCCGGGAGCAGACCGAGGAAGACGATGGCCTTGATCTGAGCCCCGTCTTTTTGAGCCATTATCGCCTCTCCAAAATTCGCCAGCAGGACCTGCTCCTGACCAATGAAGATCCAGCAGGCTTCGGCCTGAAACCCGGCGAAGGTCTCGGCACCGCCAAAGCCCGCGACCCGAAGGAAGAACTACTTTCGCAAATCGTCGCGCGATTGAACGAACTCTTCATCACCGACAACCTCACCGAGAACGACCTCGTAAGCTACGCCTACACCGTCTGCGACAAAGTCCGGGAAAATCAGAACGTGATGCGCCAGCTCGCAAACAACAGTCCCGAGCAAGCGATGCTCGGGGATTTCCCCAAAGCCATCGACGACGCCATCCTCGATTCAGGGGAAGCCCACCAGAACCAGAAGATGCAACTGCTCTCCGATCCCCAGAAGACCGCCGCCTTTGCCAGGCTTATCTTCGACATGATCAGACGGGTGGGATGACCTTCTCGGGACAGGCAGTCTCCAAATGCCGCTTTCCCCTCTCCGATTCAATCAACCAGGCCGACCCCGAGCCCACCCAAAAGGAGCCCTTGAGGCTCGCCTCTGCATCCCTGAAAACCTATAACTCAAATTTGCCCTGACCTTGCCTGCGACCAACGGCTAGACGGTGTTCGACGCCATCGGGGCAGTGGAACCGGTCGCAGGTTTGAGCGCGCTCAGTCCCAACATGATGTTCATTGCGCAGTCGGGCGAGGGGATCACGGTTCCTTTCCCCGAACTTTTCTGGCAGCACGCTTCTGCCGTGGATGTAGGTGAAGGGTGGACCTGGGTGGAGCGCTTTGGGCTCGTCCACGAGGCTCAGTCACCCGTGCATTATCATGTCGAACACGGCTATCAGTATTCGGTCAGCGCAGACGGGGGCAGTGTATGGTATTATAACTACAACTCCGCCGAATGGTACTGGACAAAGCTCGACGGCGAACCGCTTTATCCTGTCCTGTGGCCCACAGAGGGAGACGGTGAGTGGCTCTGCTATCAAATCGGCTCAAACAATCCGCGCTTGTCTTGGAATTACAGCGAAGAGGCCTGACAGATGAAGTGAAGTCGGCATCACACACGGCATGGAGCCGATATGTCAGACATGGGCGGCGATAAAACCGAGCCGACCAACGGTCCGATGAACTGCTGAAAGGCGACGGCATTCTCCCCTTCCGGATGCCAAGTCGCTCCAGCTGAGGGAGCGACTTGGCATCGATATCTTCAACGATGCGACGGACGAGCCGGGGAGATCGAAGCGAAGCGCTACCCGCGAAGCTCAGGAGGCTTCATGCACGGCCCATCCTTCATTCCCGTCGAACCAATAGACCCAGTGGTAGGCGCTCTCGGAGGTCCAGAACCAGGCCTCACGGTCGAAGTCGAAGATGTAAAGGCTCTCGGTGCTGTCGCCAAGGACATACAACCAGCCCTTTGCATCCTGGTAGATCAACCCATCATTTGGGTAGATAAACCCAAGCCAATCACTATGGAGCCAGCCATTGTCATACTCCGTGGCACCGGCCCAGAG
>CAYOIB010000161.1:0-1873 GCA_964403935.1 uncultured Puniceicoccaceae bacterium
TTCCGGTCGGCGGGCACACGCTCAGCCAATCCAGCCGCAGCGCATTGCCGCAGGTAATCCAGTTGGCTTTTTCGAGAGGGAGGAATTCGGCGAGGGCTTCCTTCTGGCCGCGGTAGAGGACGTCGCACTGGTATTCTGCGATGATCAGAGCGAGGCGGGCGATCTCGGCTGAAAAGTCCCGCAGCTCGATGCCCCGAAAATTGGTTAGGGGGATTTCTGTCCGGCGGTCGCGTTCGTTCCGGCGCAGATTGATCTCCGCCTCGATCGCTCGCATTTCCTTGTAGGCAATGACGAGGAAATTGCCCGAGCCGCAAGCGGGGTCAAAGACACGAATCCGTATCAGGCGGTTACGCAGGTTGAGAAGTTTGCGCCCATTGTCCCCCGCTTCCTCCAGCTTGGCTCGCAGGTCATCGAGAAAGAGCGGGTTGAGCACTTTGAGGATATTCGGGACACTGGTGTAGTGCATGCCGAGGGCACCGCGTTCTTCATCATCGGCCACAGCCTGAATCATGGAGCCGAAAATATCGGGATTGATTTTGGTCCAATCCAGCCGGCCCACGTGCAGCAGGTAAGAGCGCGCGATCTTGCTGAATCGTGGCACCTCGAAGCTCCCGGAGAAAAGCCCACCATTGACGAGTGGAAACTGATCCGCCCACGGGCGAAAATTCCCCGCTGCGCGCGCCTCAATCTTCGTGTCCATGGCCCGGAATATCTCGGCGATGACCTCATGGGTATTCGACGAACTCCGGTCGCTCATCTGCTCGACCGTGGCGGTGAAGAGTCCGCTGCCGTTGAAAATATCGGTGTCTTCGGCAAAGAAGCAGAAGATCAACCGCGCCATGAAGTGGTTCATCTCGGAACGGCGCTCTGCCTGACCCCAATCAGGATTATCCTTCAGCAACTCGATATAGAGGCGGTTCAGACGGCTGGTCGCCCTGACGTCAAAAGCGTTCTCCTTGATCTGGCGAACCGGGGTGATTCCGGCCAGTTCGAGGAAAAAACCGAAGTGGTTGGCAAAGTCCGGGTATTCACGAGCGACGGTTTCACCGCTTCCCATGTCTTCCGCTTGAAACTCGCTGCCATCCGTGGCCAGAATGAAGCGGGCTTTCTGCTTCGCCGTCGCGGGGCTCTCCCGAAGGGCATCCAGGGTTGCGGCGACTTCGCCCCCGGCACAGGTCTTGATGTGAATATGACCCCGCTGCAAAACGCCGCCAACATCGGATTTATTGGTGGCTCCGGTCTGTAAGCGTTTAATCGTCGTGGCCTTATTGCCAAAGGCCTCGAGGAAGGCATAAGGGAACACTTCCGCCTCAAAAGGCTGCTCAGCCAGCAGGGATACGGCTTCTTCAATTTCTACGGCGTTCATTATGAGGGGCTAGTCATTCTCAGGGTTTGTTCCATCCTTGCTGTCTCCTCGATTCAATGGGAGCGGGGATTCGCGCATTCCAGGGAACCTTGCGCTTCGCGAACAGGGAACCCGCTGGGAGCCACGTAACGTGTTGTCGATAGTTTCCCCTGAAGCACCTGGAAATGAAGCCAATCCCCTCCCTTTCGTGCAAGCCACAACACAGGTGCGACCCCGAAGCGGGGAGCCCCACTGAGACAATGCTGCGTGAGCCTGTCCCTCGAATACACGGCCTGGGTTTTCTGTCATCGATCGCTCGATTGATGGGACCCACCACCAAGTCCTTCTCGAAGTTCAGTTACCACGCCTCCGCCATTCAGCCTCCACCGATCGCATACGGATTGCGGTGGCAGGCCTCACGCACAGGGCCGATTCAGAATTATCAAAACATGTCCAACTTCTGGAGGACAGACTCGCAACATACCTCACTCAATCCCGACGTTTTGCTGTGCTTGATCGCGCCTCCTC
>CAYOIB010000162.1:0-1825 GCA_964403935.1 uncultured Puniceicoccaceae bacterium
TACACTAGGGACTGTTTGAGCGGCTTTCCGCCTGTTTAATAATGGTGGGCGCGATTGGATTCGAACCAACGACCCCTACCGTGTGAAGGTAGTGCTCTAACCAACTGAGCTACGCGCCCGACAAGCCGTATTGGCTGGTAAGGGATGGAATAAGGGGTTGGCGGTGGCCATGCGTCAACGCCAAAAGTTGAGGATCACGGATCAGTTCTGGGCGCTGCGGGACCACGCGCGGAGGGAGGCGAGGAAGAAGATCTCGAGGGCGGCGTCGTCTTTGAGATTTACCTCAAGGAGGCCTGCGACCTCTTCCAGCTTGTTGAGGGAATGCGCGAGGGAGACGACGGGGTAGTCCCCGGAATCGGCCTGTGAGGCGGCGAATCCGGCGGTGGCCTTGGCGATGTCGGCCAAGCGTTGGTCACGCAGGCCTTTGAGGAATCCGGCTTCGGTGGCTGCGACCTCATCATCGTCGAGTGTGGAAGGCAGCTTTTCCTTTGCGACGTCCCAGGCTGCTTTGGACTGGGCGCTAACGATCGATTGAAAACGCACGATTAGCGCATAAGCGGTGAAAATGAGATTGGCCCGGGTCGCCGCATCTTTTTTCCGGGCCAGAATTTCGCTGAGCCATGCGTGGTAATCTGCCAGCCATTCGGTCCATTCGGTATCGGCAGAAAGGCGCAGGTCGATACTGAGGCGAAAGCTGAAGCAGCGGCTGCGGATGGTCGGAAGCAAGTCGTGTGGCCGCGCGGTAAGGAGAAGGAGGGTGGTGTCGGACGGGGGTTCCTCAAGGGTTTTGAGGAATGCATTCGCGGTGGCGGCGTTCATTCGGTCCACCTCGTGCACGATGGCGACCTTCCGGCGTCCTTGATTGGGCGTCTGCTGCACGGCATGCAAAAGCTCGCGCATGGTGTTGCTGTCTCTGGAGTCCTCGCCGATACGGATGCGGCGGGCTTTCCCGGCGGGTCGGAGGGTGAATAGGTCGGGGTGCTGGTGGACTCGTGCCGGATCGGTTTCAAGGAGCGCGGCGGCGAGGGCGGAGGCGACCTGTTCGCGTCCCGCGGGGTCTTCGGCGTGGAGAAGGATGGCGTGGGCGAGGCGGTTGCGTCGGAGGGCTTCGGCGATAACCGCCACGGGTCTGAGCTCGCGCAAAGGTGGCGGCAGCGCGTCGAGAAAGGCTGTTGCCGCAGGCATCAGATCACACGTTTGCGGAGTTCCTTCCAGATGAAGCTCTGGACTTCATCGACAGGCTTCAGCCCGTCGGCCACGATGAAGCGCTCCGGAAGGGTTTTTGCGAGCACGAGATAGCCGTCGCGCACCTTCCGGTAGAATTCGATATTTTCCTCCTGCATGCGATCGGGCAGATCACTGACGCGGTGGCGGATGCGTTCAAAGCCGGCCTCAGCGGGGATGTCGATGACGACGGTGACGTCTGGAACGACTTCGCCCACTGCGAAGGCGTTGATCATCTGGACGGGCCCCGACTGAAGTTTGCGGGCGACCCCTTGATAGACGGTGGTGGAGTCCATGAAGCGATCGCAGAGAACGATTTTGCCGGCCTCGAGGGCTGGGGCAATGACTTCCCGCACAAGCTGTGCACGACTGGCGGCAAAAAGGAGCAACTCGGCTTCAGCAGTCATATTCCGACCGTTGTTGGAGTGCATCAGGATGTGGCGAATTTCTTCGCCAATCTCGGTCCCTCCGGGCTCTCGTGTCACCACAACCTCGTATCCGGCGGATTCAAAAGCCTCGGCTATCAGGGCGGTTTGGGTGGACTTGCCGCTTCCTTCAGACCCTTCAAATGAAATGAGGAAGCCCCGTGTGTCGTCGTTAT
>CAYOIB010000163.1:0-1786 GCA_964403935.1 uncultured Puniceicoccaceae bacterium
GGGCGATTAGCTCAGTTGGTTAGAGCAGGAGACTTTTAATCTCTTGGTCCAGGGTTCGAGTCCCTGATCGCCCACCACCGTCGCTGTCATCAATCACCCCCCGAGTTGCTTGCGGCACTAACCCCGGCCCCCCACTCTCAAACTGTCGCTCACCAAAAAATACTATGGAAACATTCCTAAACAAACAGGCTGCGGGAAACTCTAAGCGTTATTTGGAAGGTAAGAATCGAGAAACGGAATCGCTCATGAAAAAAGTCGTAATTATCGAGGATCAAACTGCTGTCAGAGAAATGATCGCCCAGATCGTCCACGCTGAACCCGGCTACCAAGTGGTCGCGGAATGTGGCGATGGGCAGGATGCCCTGGAGGCCTGCCTTCGCATTCAGCCCGAATTTATTATCCTGGATGTCATGCTCCCTGGCCTTAACGGGGCTGAAGTCCTGCGCCGCTTTTCGCGGCAATTACCCCGGAGTCGCGTCCTCGTGTTCTCCGGATATCAGGATTCGGCGCTCTTGCGGGAGCTCCTCGAAGCCGGTGCCCATGGATTTATCGGAAAGTCCGCTCCGCTGACAGAACTTCAAAAAGGCATCCAGGTCGTCGCCGGAGGGGGCAGCTACTTCAGCCCCGAAGTCGCTCAAATCTTGCGTGAAGCGATGACCAATCCCGCCGGAGTGGCGAACCCTGCCGTCCATCGGCTGACCGCCCGCGAGCGTGAGATCCTCCAGCTGATTGCCGAGAGCTACAGCACCAAGGAGATCGCCAACAAGCTGCGAATCAGCGTGAAGACGGCGGAAAACCACCGGACAAACCTGATGAAGAAGCTCGACCTCCACGACATCGCCAGCCTCACCCGCTTCGCCATTGAATACGGATTGATCGAGCCGCCCATGCGCCCCTCCCATTCCTGAGGCCGGGGTCCCGTTTATTCGAAAGAGGCTCTCCCCCGTCCGCTACGCCAGCTGCGCTTCGTGCTTGCACTTAAGCATGCTTTGGCAAAACCTTTCCTCACCGTGAGGGCTACCCATCGGAGCCGCGCGGCGCTTCTGAATCACTTATACTTTTCGGAGCTCAAGTAACCACGTACATCCTCTATTTATGTCCCAGGTTTTCAGCTGGCAGCGGCTTGTAGTCGCCTTCACGCTTCTCGTGCTCCTCTCCGCCTGCACGTCGCGGCAGACGCCGGATCCATCCATGACAGCCGTCTCCGGAAGATCCGGCTCAGGTGCTCTTTCACCCGACTGGATCAGCCCTGAGGATGTCGCACGCGCCGAAGCGCTGGGCCTGAATGTGCGGGACGCCGCTTTCTCTGACGGGGAAGGCGAACGCATCGAAGGGCTTCTACCTTCCGTCTATTTCCAGTTCGACCAATCTTTTGTTCGTCCTGAAGACCGCCCGTCGCTGCAAGAAGCGGCCGACTTCCTCCAGCGCAATCCCGAAGCAAAACTTATTATTGAAGGCCACTGCGACTGGCGGGGCACAAGTGAATACAACATGGCTCTGGGCGACCGCCGTGCACGCAGTGTGCGTGACTATATCCTTCAACTGGGAATCTCAGAGAACCGCATCGAGACCGTTTCACACGGAGACCTCAAATCCCAGTCCGAAGCAAGCGACTCACAAATGGCTCAGGATCGGCGCGCCGACCTCGTAGTCGTCCGTGCAAGGTGAGTTAGCACTTTGGTTCGGAGAGGCCCGCGGAAAAACGCGGAAGGGACGTTCCTTTGTTCCGTGTCATTCCGTGGATAGATGTCTTGGGTCGGCTATGTTCAACCGCCCGCTCGTGCCT
>CAYOIB010000164.1:0-1558 GCA_964403935.1 uncultured Puniceicoccaceae bacterium
TGTCGCGTGGATTGGAGCAGCAGAAACAGGCGGTGTCCTGCGGGTATTGGCCACTCTTTCGCTTTGACCCGCGGAGAACGGAGGCGGGAGAGAATCCGATGAAGCTGGATTCTGCTTCGCCAAAAACCCCGCTCAGCGATTTCATGCGTAATGAAACCCGCTTTCAGATGCTGGAGCGGAGCAATCCGGACCGAGCCGCGGAGCTGCATACGATGGCGGCGGATCAAATTCGGGAGCGGTTTGCCCTTTACGAGCAGATGGCGAGCGATCGGCCGAAGGTAGATAAAAACTTAACAGAAGCCTGAAGGACCATGGACCTATCGACACAATACCTTGGGCTCAAATTGAAGAACCCACTCATGCCGGGTGCGTCTCCGCTGGTGGACAACCTCGACGTGGTGAAGCGGTTGGAAGATGCCGGGGCGGCGGCCCTTGTGATGCACTCGCTTTTCGAAGAGCAGATCACGCGTGATGAAGAGGCGATCTTTTCACACACCGAAGGACCCGCCGAGGCTTTTGCCGAGGCGACTTCTTTCTTCCCCTCGTTGAAAGACTATGCCCTCGGGCCCGATCGCTACCTCAAGCAAATTGCGAAGATCAAAGAGGTTACAGATCTTCCGGTCATTGGTTCACTGAACGGCGTCACGACCGGGGGCTGGATTGAATACGCGCGCTTGATCGAACAAGCCGGGGCCGATGCCCTCGAGCTGAATGTCTATCGAGTGGCGACAGATCCGACGGAGAGTGGTGCGGCGGTGGAGGCTCACATGCTGGGAATTCTGAAACAGGTGCTCAATCACGTCACGATCCCGGTGGCTGTAAAGTTGGGGCCTTTCCTATCGTCACCGGCACACTTTGCTGCGCAGTTGGATGCCGCCGGGGCTGCCGGGGTGATTCTCTTCAATCGATTTTATCAACCTGATATCGATACGGAGGTGTTGGAGGCGACGCCGCGGCTCGATCTTTCGACCTCCAAGGAGCTCTGCTTGCGGTTGCGCTGGGCGGCGATCATTCATGGAAATATTCGTGGGAGTCTGGCGATCAGTGGTGGCGTTCATCGCTTGGATGATGTTGTGAAAGCGATCATGGCGGGAGCGTCGGCGGTGCAGTTGGTGGCCGCTCTTTTGCAACGAGGCCCGGAGCATCTGGGTGAGTTGTGTCGGGACCTGGCTCGCTGGCTTGAGGCGCACGAATATGAATCGCTGGAGCAAATGCTCGGGAGCATGAGTTTGCGCCATTGCCCGGATCCGGCTGCTTTTGAACGTGCAAACTACCTGCGCGTATTACAGTTATGGAGCTTGGATGGCGCGAACACGCAATCGTGGCTACGTCCTCTCAGCTCTTCTCCATGAACATACTCTCACAAACGACAGGGTACGCCATCGATGCCCTCGCTTGCCTGGCGGCGTCGGGTATGGAGTCAAAGATGGTGCGTGAGATCGCTGAAGAGACCGGGATTTCTCCGGCCTACCTGGCCAAGGTTGTGCAGCGGTTGGCTGTCGGTGGGGTTGTCGAATCGAAGCGGGGCTATCGCGGAGGGATCAAGCTGGCGCGCCCG